>JANXSR010000276.1 GCA_025352625.1 Ferruginibacter sp. | reverse complement strand
CTGGATAATCCATCACCACCATCTGCAGTAACACCGCCACCTTTAACACCGGCAGATGCTGCATCATTAAAATTGGTGTTGTCAACCGGCACACCGTTGATAACAATCAAAGGACTATTGGTACCATTAATGGAAGACTGTCCACGGATGCGAATTTTAGAAGTGCCGCCGGGGCCTGTACCAAGGCTGGAAATGTTTAATCCAGCCACTTTCCCCTGCAGGGCATTTAACGGGTTGGCCGTGCGGTTCACTGTAAGTTGTTCAGGGTTAACCGATGTGGCTGCATACCCCAATTTCCTTGCTTCTTTCTTTATACCCAGGGCTGTAACTACCACTTCATTCAGTGCCTGGCCCTCAGCAGTTGTTTTCATAGAAACAGTCAATTCCATGGCTGCGTTGGTCACTTTTACTTCCGTAGGTTGATAACCAACATAAGTAAAAATAAGGGTGGCGCCGGTTTTGGCTGCAACGCTAAACTTTCCCTGCGCATCTGAAGATGCACCCGAGGAAGTTCCTTTTACACTTACAGATACATTCGCAAGTTTGGCACCCTGTTCATCTGTAACCGTGCCTGAAATTGTTTGCGCCATTAATGAATAAGAAGGAAGCAAAATAAAAAGTAAACACGTAAGTTTACTAAACATAGCTCCGGCAAAAGAGCACTTTGTTTTTTTCATAAGCAAAATAGTTTTAGCAATCGTTGTGAAGGAATAATCCTTAAATAAAATCAATGCAAGATATAAAGCAGTCTTTGCTAAAACTTCCAATAACAAACGCCGGAGTATTTTGTACAACTGCGTAATAAATTTTACCTTTCTTTAGGATCAGATTATCTGTTAAAAAACGATGCTTCAATTTCTTTATCAGCAGGGTGCTACTTCCGGTCTTAGCCAGTTTCCACACATTCTGGAGTTGAGCGCAAAGAAAAATGCTTCTATACAACTGCAGTCTTTTCCTGAGCAGGTTGTAGAAGGGCTGTGCATTTATTTTATTAACGAAGGCAGATTTGAGTGGAAAATAAATGAGCAGCGGCATGTGCTGTTTCCCGGAGATGTGGTGTTGATTTTACCAGGACAAAAATTTGGCAATGAAAAAGGTATCCTTGATTTGGGGAGCATCACCTGGGTGCAGATAAAAATTCAAAAATTGGAAAGCGGCGAACTGGTGCCCGGCAAATGGAGCGGCATGAGTGACCACGAAAGCGTGGCGGTAGGTAAGTTACTCTCCCTCAATAACAATCCTGTATTATCTAAATTAACTGATGGCGGCAGAATATTAAATAGTATTGCTTTTGAAATTCACCATCATGAACTTGGTTTTGTTACCCGAATAAATCAGTTGATTGATGAATTGCTGATCACCATCACAAGACAGCTCACCAAACAAAATAATCCGCCAAGAGATTTTCCAAAAGTGTTTATGAACCTGGAAGCATCCCTGCGTAAGGATCTTTCTCATCAATGGTCGGTGGAAGAGATGGCGGCCATTGCAGGCATGGGTACAACACTGTTTAATGAAAGGGTTAAAAATTTTACCGGTTTTACGCCCATCAATTACCTCATCAATATCCGCATTTCAGAGGCCATTAAATTATTAAAAAAGAAAGAAGTAAGCATTACCGATATTGCGCTGGACACAGGTTTTTATTCATCGCAACATTTTTCAACAACCTTTAAAAAACTCACCGGCTACACCCCCGGCGAGTTTAGAAAAAATAATTCTTATCACGAATAAATCGTTTTTATGAAGTGTATCATCACGATAGAATTGGGCACCAACGCCGTACGGATTTTCGCATTTGATTTAAATGGAATCGTTATCGGAAGTATGAAAGGATTCTATCCAACTTTCCACTCGCAACCCGATTACAGCGAACAGGATCCGGAACAGATATTTATTACCATGTTGTACGTACTCAAAAATTTGCTGAATGAAAAAATTCATCCCAAAAAATACAAAGTGGCGTCCATCTGTTTCAGCTCCTCCATGCACAGTCTGCTGGCGGTAGATAAACATGGCGTGCCACTCTGCAATGCTTTTACCTGGGCAGATAACAGGGCAAAAAATGAGGCGAAGGAAATACGTGGGTCTGCATTGGCAGATGCTATATATGATAGTACAGGCACTCCCCTGCACCCTATGTCGCCAATGCTTAAGATTGCCTGGATGAAAAAGAATGACGCACAAACTTTTAAACAGGCAGGTAAATTTTTATCTATTAAATCGTATGTTATTTACCAGCTAACAGGCGAATATTTAATTGACTACAGTCTTGCCTGCGCTACCGGGATGCTGAACATACATACGATTAACTGGGAGACCCAGGCACTTGATTTTGCAGGCATCACGCCCGATAAATTACCTCAACTGGTACCGGTTTTTGCAAGTGCCGGCAAATTGAAAAAGGCTTACCAAAATTCACTGGGTTTGAAAGACGATATAAAAATTTTAGCAGGTTCAAGCGACGGATGTATGGCAACACTCGGCGCCGGCATCTGGAAGAGTGATAAAGCTACCATTACAATTGAAGACAGCAGTGCTGTAAGAGTGGTAGGCAACAAAATGCTGCATGATGAAAAAAAACGGGTATTTAATTATTTAATTACAGAAGACTGTTTTGTAAGCGGTGGACCAAGCAACAGCGGCGGCGGCATCTTCGAATGGTTTGCCAAACAGTTTGGCGATTTTACAACCGCATATGATATTGAAAGCTGTATGAACAGTTTGTTGCAGGAAGCAACAAAAGTTATAACCGGTTCAGAAGGGATATTATTTTTACCCTACCTGCTGGGCGAAAGGGCCCCGATATGGAACCCCGATGCAAGAGGCATGTACTTTGGCATTAACATCAAACACGAACGCCAGCATTTTATAAGAGCTACTATTGAAGGCATACTGTATGAAATTTACAGCATCGGTAAAATGCTGAATGAACACAGAAATATCAGCAGCCTTTCAGTAAACGGCAGTTTTGCAACCATCCCTTTTTGCGCTCAAATAATCAGCGACATGTTTAATAAACCGGTAGATGTTACCCGTAATGCCAACAGCGTAAGCATCGGCGCTTTTTTACTAGCTGCAACAGACATGGGAATATATAAATCGCTGGACGAAGCCGCCAGCCAGATCGAAGTGGGGGAACGCTATTCCCCTGCCGAAAACAACCATAAAATTTACATGAAATACTTTGAAATTTTTGAAAGCCTCACCAATAAACTGGGAGACGAATTTGAAAAGATTGCGGAACTTCAATAACAATTAAAACATAAAAGCTGTATGAAAAATCTCACACTCTTAGCAGGGTTTCTGTATGCAATCTGCACTATAACCAATGCACAGCAGGTAACCCTTACTCCTGATCAAATCAAAGCCATCACGCCGGAATGGAAAGGTGAACGCTTTGAAGACGGGCGACCGAAAGTATCTGACAAACTATTAGAACGCCTGAAGGCAGTGCATTTGGAAGAAGCTTGGGGTATACTCCGGAACAAAGGTTATCAAAATCAGTTTGAAGGCGACTGGCAGATCCAGCACAGCGATTCTGCCATGACAGGCAGGGTTGTAACGGCGCAGTATATGCCGCTGAGGCCCGATTTGGATAAAGTGATAAAAGAAACTGGCAAAACGGAAAAACGAATTGGTGGTACAAACTCATGGCCTATTGATGTGTTGAAAAATGGTGACGTGTACGTCGCCGATAGTTATGGTAAACTGGCGGACGGAACATTAATAGGCGATAACCTTGGCAATTCCATTTATGCAAAATCACACAGGGGTGTAATTTTTTATGGTTCTGTAAGAGATGTGGAAGGACTGGATGATATCAAAGGATTTAACTCCTGGACGAAAGGGAATGATCCATCTTACATACAACAAATGATGCTGGCAGGTATCAATGTCCCCATCCGCATTGGCAGGGCAACCGTGTTACCCGGTGATGCTGTGCTGGCAAAGAAATATGGCGTTGTATTTATCCCTGCTCACCTTTTGGAAGAGGTGGTGATAAATGCAGAATTCATTGCACTAAAAGATGCCTTTGGCCACCAGCGCCTTATTGAAGGGAAATTTACACCCGGCCAAATTGATACACAGTGGACTGATGAGATTAAAAAAGATTTTTTACAATGGATAAAAGACAACCCATCCAAAGTGCCGATGAGTAAAGAAGAGCTGGACAAATTTATGAAAGACCGGACCTGGTAATAAAAGTGGCTGGCAACATTTTAAAGTATATTTTATAAAAATAAAAACGATAACCATATGACTCCTTCTCAAAAGTATTTAACAAAACTTGGCTTAAAAGATACTGATATTAATGAGCCTGCGTCAGAAAACATTCAACCTGCAGAACAGGAAAACAGCCGTCGTTCCTTCTTTAAAAAATCAGCCATGGGTGGCATTGCGCTGGGCAGCGCTTTCCTTTTTTCTCCTGTAGAAGAACTAGTGGCACAGAGCACACAAAAGGTTAGCCGCTACGGTGCACCTTCCGATTTAAAAATTACAGATATGCGGTATTGCCTTACAGCAGTAATGGGCGGCACCGCCATTATTCGCATTGACACCAACCAGGGCATTTATGGATTGGGTGAAGTAAGAGATGCATCAGATGTTCGTTATGCGCTGATGCTGAAGAGCAGGATACTGGATAAGAATCCGTGCAACGTAGAACAGATATTCAAATCAATAAAACAATTTGGCGGTCAGGCAAGGCAGGGCGGTGGTGTATGTGCTGTAGAGATGGCGCTGTGGGACATTTGTGGCAAAGCATACAACGTTCCCTGCTGGCAATTGCTGGGCGGCAGGTACAGGGATAAAATAAGAATGTATGCTGATACCCCGGAAGCAGAATCGCCGGAAGAGCAAAAGAAGCTGATTAAATTCCGCATAGAAGACCAGGGGTATACCTGGCTTAAAATGGATGTTTCTATCGGTGAATTAAAAGGAAAAAAAGACTCGCTTGTGAATGGAAAATTTTGGGAGAATGACAAAGGTAGTCTGGCCCAGTGGGGCGATCAAAGCAACTACATGTCTTACGGCAATACGCTGCATCCATTTACGCAAATCCAATTGACTGACAAGGGTCTTGAAGAGCTGCAAAAAATTGTTGAAAATGTGAGAGGAATGGTGGGATATGAAATTCCTTTATCAACAGATCACTACGGACACTTTGATTATAACAATGGCATTCGTTTGGGCAAAGCGCTTGAAAAGTACCGGCTGGCATGGCTGGAAGATATTGTTTCATGGGAGTATACTGACCAATGGAAAGCAATGACAGCAGCATTGGAAACGCCAACACTTACCGGCGAAGATATTTACCTGCTGAAAAATTTTAAGCCATTGATTGATGCCCGTGCGGTGGATATTATTCATCCTGACCTGGCAACATCAGGTGGTTTACTGGAAACGAAACGCATAGGTGATTATGCTGAAGAATACGGTATCGCAATGGCCATGCACCAGGCTGGTACACCTGTTTCATTTATGGCCAATGTGCATTGTGCTGCTGCCACGCAAAACTTCTTAGCACTCGAACATCACTCCGTGGATGTGCCGTGGTGGGAAAGCCTGGTAAAAACAACTGACGGCAGAAAACTGATCACGAAAGGCTTTGCCAACCTGCCTTTAACAGCACCCGGCCTGGGTGTTGAGCTGAATGAAGAAGTACTTAAACAACACCTTCATCCATCAGACAAAACCTATTTTGAACCAACCACTCAATGGAATGATAAGCGTTCTCACGACAGGATTTTCAGCTAAGATTTTTTCACCTCTTAACGTTTGATTGCACATGAAAGGAACCGAAAAAAAAACCGCCATATTATATGGCATCGCTGCCATAGCATTTACACTCGCTATTGTTTTTCAGTTTACTGATCAGCAGAACGTAAGTGGATGGATGCTTGTATTATTTTTCTTCTCCATTGCAGTAGCATTCCGGAGCAATAAGTTTTTAAAAGGATTGTCATTCACGATGATCATTTTGGCAATGGTGACGGCTGCCATGTTCCATCCGCAGTATTTCAAAAGCTATGGTAATTTTAAATTTTCTGTGTTCATCATTCCGCTGTTACAGATCATAATGTTCGGTATGGGCACAGAGCTCAGCCTGAAAGATTTTGCCAACGTGGTAAAAATGCCCAAAGGAATTATTTTGGGTGTGGTGGGTCATTACATCATCATGCCATTGGTTGGATTTTCAGTTGCACATCTTTTTAATTTTCCAAAAGAAATCGCCGCCGGCATCATCCTGGTAGGTTGCTGCCCAAGTGGATTGGCCTCTAACGTAATGGCTTACCTGGCCAATGCTAACCTGGCTTTGTCTGTATCCGTTACAACTATCTCCACTTTGCTGGCGCCTTTTCTTACACCGTTGCTGATGCGGTTGCTTGGCGGCAGTTTTGTTGATATTGAGTTTTGGGCTATGGCCTGGGATATTACCAAGATTGTTATACTGCCAATTGCCGCAGGGCTGGCATTTCATTATTTGGTAAGAGGTAAGGCAAAGTGGCTGGATAAAGCAATGCCGTTGCTTTCAATGGCTGGCATCGCATTCATCATCGTAATAATCACTGCAACCGGCAGAGACAATTTATTGAAAGTAGGATTGCTGTTAATTGTTGCCACCATCATCCATAATATGGCCGGGTATTTTTTTGGCTACTGGTCTGGCAGAGTATTAAAATTTCCGGAGAGAGATTGCAGAACGATTGCTCTGGAAGTTGGTATGCAAAACGCAGGACTGGCCTCGGGGCTGGCACTGGCAATGGGTAAACTGGCAACTGCCGGATTAGCGCCTGCCATCTTTGGCCCTGTTATGAATATCAGCGGTTCATCACTGGCAAGCTGGTGGCACAATCATGCGCCGACAGACGAAACAATAATTGAAAAGGAAATAGCGGATGCCGCTCAATAACATTTATTCAACTAAAAAACGATTCAACATGCGTCTACCAAAATATCTGCTGATCGTATGTTTTACGAAAGGGATTTACACCAATACAAAAGCACAGGAGGTGTAGATAAGTAAAGAAGAATTAATTGCATTAACGCCTGAATGGAAAGGCGAAAAGTTGCTGATGACAGACCTGAAGTAGCTGATAAAATTTTGGAAATAATTGGTTCTGTAAGTGTGGAAGAAGCATGGGCGGTAATGAAAAACGCTGACCATCGTACGCCAGCAGCTTACTGCAAACTCTATTGATGCAGCAGACAAAAAATCGGTGTTACACATCGGTATTCTCCAGTTATGGATCAAACAAAAAGAAAACTGGAAATTAACAGTAAGGCAGGCGGTGAAATTGTAGGGTTGTCAATCTAATTAGTTGCATCTGCACCAGGTAAACATTAAATGACTGGTCGTATTGTAATAGATGTGGTGGCAGTTTAGTCTATTTACCTGCTACACGAAAAAAATCAAAATCAGCAAACCCACCGGTTTCTTTGGTTGCATAATTAAACAGGCCAAACCTGTAGCCCATAAAATGCGGCAGTGTGTACGTCATCTTTAATGTTGTACCAATCAGGCGCCATGTTGTACCATCCATGCTGTAATAAAAATCTGCCACGTCTTTCTTCTCTGTAAAATCACAGGCCGCCTTTAGATAGATAGTGTTGGTGGTAAGTGGAATGCTGGCGGCAGTTTCTGG
>JANXSR010000274.1 GCA_025352625.1 Ferruginibacter sp. | reverse complement strand
GGTGCCGATGAAAATTGTACCTCCGGCAGTTTCAAAAGCGCTGCGTACTACTGGTATCTGAAAAGTGTCGAATACCGGCGACCATACACTCGTTCCGTTTGTTTTTTTCACATTTACAGCCCAGTAATTGTAGGCAACTATTCCGGAATTACCGGGGGCAATGTTGTTATGTTCATCAGTGAAAGTCTCTTTGGTCCAAAAAGGAGCTGTGGCATTTAAGGTACTGTGATAGAGTCCGTTTTCAACCCTTAAAAACAGCCCTTTATCATTTGCAAAGAAGCTATTTCCCCGGATACTATCTTTCAGTAAATTTTCTGGTAGCCCTTTGCTGATGTCCTGCCATGTTTGTCCACCATCTGTAGATTTAAAAACGATGTTTGTTTTCTCCCCTGCTTCCTTTTCTTTTAGTACAAAAGAATATATCAGAAATGATACCAGCAGGATGGCCGGCACAAGCACAAATAATTTTTTCATTTTTTTAAATTTAGCATAAAATATATTAATGAATAATTAGCGGTAACAGCGCAAATAATTTCACCATTTTTTTCATCTTCATTCATCGTTTACTATCGTGCAGGTTTAACAATGCGACTCCGTCTGCAGGGCATAAATTACCTTGCCGGAAACAGATAATATGAACATCTTCCCTTTATCAGCAGCAAGCACCAGTTTCCATGTTTTTCCCTTGTCTGATGATTTGTAAATGCCGTCAGTATGACCACAAAAGAAGTTTTCTCCCACCTGGATAATGGAAGTTTTGTACTCTGGAGCCGGAGGGGCGGCTTCTTTAGGATGCCAGGCTGAGTCAGTGCCTTGTGCCGGATTGCCGATATTAATGAGCGGCCACCGTGAGTCAGTAATAGCTTGCCCGGGGAATCCTGCATCAATGGGCTGCCAGGTTTTGCCGCCGTTATAGGACGTTCGTATTCTCCGGGTCTTTGCGGCTGTACTGTAACTGATAGCAGCGAATCCACCCTGGATGCAGGCTACATCGATTCCCACGCCGCCCTCACCGATCACCACCGACCAGTGTTCACCCTCATCGGCCGATTGTATTATCCCGCTCATGCTGGTCGCCACCAGTACACCACTCTGCTCAACCATTTTGATTACCCAGCCTCCGGCATGCACCTGTTTCCATGTTTTTCCATTGTCTGTAGATTTATAAAGGCCGTTGTCGGAGCCAATGAAAATGGCGCCTCCGGCAGTTTCAAAAACCGTGCGTATATTCCCTTGAAAATTTGTGTACACAGGTGACCATACACTTGTTCCTTTTATTTTTTGTACAATCTGACCCCAGTAATTGTATGCAAATATCCCGCCTTTACCATCGGCAATACTGCTCCATTTGTCAGGGAAAATTTCTTTTTGCCAGAAAGAAGTGGTGGAATTTGAGTTAATATGATAGGTCCCTTTCCCGGCACGTAACCAGAGCCCGCTTTCATTTGCATAGAAACCACCTTCTTCCAAATTTTCAGGCAGCCCTTTGCTGATATCCTGCCATGTTTGTCCGCCATCTGTAGATTTAAAAACGATCTTTGCACCGCCGGGTTTATTTGTATTTGGTTTTGGCTGACTATCCGTGACTGGAGATGCAAAGGGAAATTGAAAAAGCAGCAAAAAAGCAAGGCTATAAATTTTCATGACTATAATTGATTGGGTGAAACAATAAAGTAAAGCTACCGGTTGGCAATTAGCCTGCAGCTTTTTAATAGTAAAAAGTTGTAAAGGATGTGTAAAACGTTTGTAAAATCACCGAAAACTGGGCTTTAATAGATTATTTTTGCACACATGAAGCCATTTATTTTGTTCGGATCTTCAATCATGATCATTGCTATTTTGATTCCTGCTGTCGCATTTATCAGTAAAGAGAATGAAATCCCTGAGAAGCATGTAGAAGTTGTATTGCGTGATTTAGGACATCAATTGTTACTTACCGCTAAAGATTCTTCCTCCCGGGTGCTGCCGGTTAAGAAATTAAATGAAAATATTTATCAGATCTCCTTTCAAAATGATTTTGGTTTTATTTCAGATACACTCATCAATTTAATTCAGCGTACATTTCAAAAAAATGGTCTTGCAGACAACTATATAGTGAATTTGAGAAAATGTAAACAAAATGAAACTGTGTTTGCATTCGAAATAAATAGCCACACAGGCGATTTAACACCTTGCAGAGGCCGTACGCTGGAGGTTGGTTGTTATGTTATTGAAATGGAATTTTTGAAGAAAAATAAGTTTAATTTCTTTTGGTTATTGCTGTTGATTATTCCTTTGGGTTTTGTTGGTTTTTATCTGAAAGATACCTTTCGGAAAAAAGAAGAGAAAGAATCCATCTTAGATAATAATGATTTTATTCAATTAGGAAACTATAAATTTTATGCAGCTGATAATGTTATTAAAAGTGAGACTAATAGCATTGCGCTTTCGGAAAAAGAAACAAAAGCTCTAAAAATATTTGCAGAAAACATCAATCAAATTGTAGAAAGAGAAACACTAATGAAAGAAATTTGGGAAGATGAAGGCATCGTTGTAATTAGTAGAAATGTTGACGTACTGGTGTCTAAATTACGTAAGAAATTAAGCGATGATAACTCCTTAAAATTTATTAATGTACATGGCAGGGGTTACAAATTTATTATTGAGTAGCTACCAATTAAAAACCAGGTAAAGTGTACAACAAATCATACGTGTGATCAATGTTTTGTCAATTGTGATCAGTTGTCTGATTTAGATTTACACGATTTCGTTTCAACCTATTTAAGGACGAGACAGTTACTTGCTGGCGTTCCGCCTGCGCAGGTTTTTTTCATGAGTTTAATCATCATACTCCCCTTGCCACGCGTATTTTCCAAACAGCAACAAACCTCCCGAAATGATGGGCGTAATGATGGCCAGCATGATGATACCGAAAATTAAATCATCTTGTTTGCCCGAATATATTTTCGGCAACCCTAGTTCCAAAAAGCCGAAATACGCTGCCGCTAAGCCCAACAACATCCAGACAATACCAAAGCCACGTTTTATTCTACTTTTATATTTTGACGAAGTTTTTACTCCGGCCTGTTCAGCATAGTTTTCTTTGAGATAAAACAGCCCGATGACTAAACTGATTGTCATCAACACCATATGATAGTTCAATCCGGCTAAATAAAATTTTGCATCGTGGGCTTCGGTTGCTTTATTGACCAAATAAGTGCCAATTACTAAAGTCATGCCGCCAAGAATACCAAAGCCAATATGATATGGAAAAGAAAGCGAAGTGTAACGGATTTTTAACGGAAACATTTCTACCAAATAAGCGGCAAGCGGACCATAAGATATACCCGCAATAACTAACAGCAACCAAACCAGTAAAATTAATTTCCACTTATCTGTATTGTTGATGAATATTGTTTTCACTAATTCAGTTTTTGAAGACTTGCCCTGGAGAGTCGTCAATTTTTCAACTTCCTGGAAAATGGTTTTATCGGTGTAAAAATGTCGTGTTGTTGAAATAGTAAGCAATCCTTCCTGTTTCTTTTCGATTGATATTTGAGATATGTCTTCTGTTTTATTTTTCAGATTTGCCGTTTGATACATTTGTTCGTAGATGGGGCGGAAAAATATTAACGCAAGAAACATACTGAGTAAGAGTAAGGGCTTACGGCCTATCTTATCGGAAAGAGAGCCAAAAATAATGTTTGTAGGCAGCCCGATTAATACCCCAATTATAAAGATCGTATTGACCTGGCTGTAATCTAAAAAAAGAGTTTTTAATAAAAAGGTTTGGACAAAGAAAAAAATTGGTCCATTCACCACACCCACTCCCATCGTTACGCCAAATAATGCCAATAACACTACCTTTAAATTTGCTTTATTGCCAAACGATTCTTTTAACGGATTTACGGATGTTTTTCCTTCGGCTTTTGCATGTGCGAAAAGGGGCGATTCTGCCATATTTTTTCTGATATAGACGGATATGGCCACCATAAAAATGGAAATTAAAAACGGAAGCCGCCAGCCCCAATCTTCCCAGTCATTTGGGCTCAATATATTTTTGAAGGATTGAATAATCACAAGTGAAATGAAAAAAGCAATATTCGCAGTTACTTGAATCCATGATGTCCAAAAACCACGTTGTTTTGCAGGTGAATGTTCAGCAACAAAAGTGGCGGCACCGCCATATTCGCCGCCTATGGCTAAACCCTGCAAGAGCCTTAAGATAAGGACAATAACAGGTGCAAAAAAGCCGATGGATTTGTATTCAGGTATTAGTCCGATTGCAAAAGTAGAACCACCCATCAGCAGCAGCGTCACCATAAATGTGTATTTGCGTCCGATTAAATCACCTAAACGTCCAAAGAATAAAGCTCCAAAAGGACGCACCAGGAAGCCAGCTGCATAAGTAGATAAAGTGGCAAGAAAAGCAATAGCGGGATCTCCCTGCGGAAAAAATTTTGTGGCAATAATGCTTGCAAGGCTTCCAAAAATATAAAAATCATACCATTCTATAATTGTTCCAACAGACGAAGCAGTAATAATGGGGATTAATAATTTATTAGAAAAACTCATGCAGCTTTTGAATTAGATTAGGTTTCGAGATAAATTAATTTAAGTCTGTGTGATGTTATGCCAGGCTTGCAGGTAACGCCGGGCATTGCCGCAGTTTGGGAATTTGATGCTGTGTACGCCCGATGCTGTTGCTGATTAAAGGAACGAAATTTTATTATGACTGCAAAGTGAAATAATAAACGGTCAAGCCGATAACTGAAGAATGCAATTGGCTGATGTTTGTTTGCCCAGCCCAGCATAAAACAGTTCGTGTTATATGCATACCCCCATCTGGCGCAGGTGTCCTTCTCCTGTGCCTTTTTGTTACTGATCTCCAATGCGGCAACTTTTTATTACCAGTTAGTAGTAACGTGCTAACACTGGAAACCCAACCCTGCAAAAACCATCGTTTCATTCCAGCGCTTATTATCATTCTACGCCGTTGTTGGTAGCCTTCTCTTTTGTCCTTAAAACTTTGCCATTCCAAAAAAGCCGTTGTTGGTCTTATTGACCAACAACCGAAGTGCCATACTAATGTAATTTTAGCAATGTGTAAGCATGTTAAAATCATTAATTCATGTATGGTAAAAACGGGCCGACGAATAATAATATTCTTACGGCAAACTGCATAGACCAGCCTTTACAGGGTTTCAATGAATGTACTCAAGCTTCTTTTTTTAGCAACGTCTCTCAACGGGCCGTTGCAGCAATGCTGAGGACGTTGCGTCGGGTTGATTACGCTCGTTGCCCCGTAGTACGCAACGTCCCTGGCTAACACACTTGCTCGGGAGGAGACGTTGCTGGGAAGGGGGAGGAGACGTTGCTGGGAAGGATGTGTTATTCTTTTACGAAGGTAAAAATACTAAATTAATTAGTACAGAGCAATAGTAGAGTAAATTAATTGTGTTGTATGTAAAACGTTATTGTTGCTCCGTAGTACGCAACGTCCCTGCCTAACGCACTTGCTCGGGAGGAGACGTTGCTGGGAAGGACAATCTTCCCTACGCCACCATCCCCTTCTCAAAAACCTCTACAAACTCTTTCATCTTAAAAATAATTCTTTCTCCTATTGCACGGGCCTGCAAAATGCTAGGTCGGTCGCCAAGACATTTGAGCACTTCATTACGTATGGGATCCTGGCCGCTAAAAATGTACGCATCTATCAGGGCTTTAAATTGTTCTTTGTCTAAGTGTTCGTCTTCGCAGAGTTTGTTAAGGGCCAGTAACTTTTGTTCCTGCCAGTATTTTTCAAACTCATCTTGTATATTATCGGCATCATCAATCAGTGGTAAGTTCTCTAAAATAAATTTCTCTATCAGCTCACGTTTGCTTCTTAATTCAATATCACCACCCAGCAAATCCATAATAGCTTTTTTCTGTTGTGCCGCTTCGCTGGCTTTGGCCTGTTTTAGTTTTGCCAGTAGTTTTATAATATAGGCTACATTTATCAAATCCCGATGTATAAGTTCTACCTCAAAATCAATTTCATCCAGTATAGATGTTTTTTGTTTGGCTTCATTATTCTTTACCTTATCGTATAAATCCAGGTACTTGCTCTTATAGTTTTCAAAAGTTTGTTCATCTATGCCCAAACCTTCCCAGCTAAAATCAACATAAGTTTCCAATACATTCTTTGCACGTAACAAGGCCCTGAAGGCCTGTATAAATGCCAGTTCATCTTCTTCAGTAACTAAATCATCAACGCTTTGGTATGTAGGTGTAATGGTAAGCAGTGATTGTAAAGCTGTAGCAAATTTTGCAGCAATGGCTTCGATCCGCTCGCGTGCGCTGCCAACCGTGTGCGAGGTCCAGGAGGACAGCGACTGCGTCCATTTGCTGATATTTTTCTTAAATTTTTGAATTACTATATAATAGGTAAATTTGTACTTATTGTGTCAGCTAGCTCGTCTATTCATTTTAATCAAAAGTGATATCATTTTACGTCTGAATGCACGTGCTATGTACAGTGTACCAACTAAAAAACAAAATAAAAACTAAAAATATTTATTTCACAAAATGATTCGTTCTAAATCAAGATCCTCTACCTCTGAAAGATAATCAAGCTATAAAAAATATATAAAGCCTAAGC
>JANXSR010000267.1 GCA_025352625.1 Ferruginibacter sp. | reverse complement strand
AGCAGCCATTTTATTAATAATAGGACTGATCTTTTACAACAGGTATTACACCAGTTGGGCATTTGTTCTATGTGCTCTTTTTATAATTAAGTTATTTACATTTAAAAATTTCTTCCGGGATTTTAATGCTCCTTTTTTCTTAGTAGCTTATATTATAATTTTAATTCCCTTCCTGTTGGTGAATGGTTTCTTAACAGCCATCCCGGTGGTGTTATACAATGATGCAGAGAACCTCGGCATCCGGATTTATACCATTCCTCTGGAAGATGTTTTTTATGGCATGTTATTGATTATGATGAATATTGCGCTATATGAAAAACTCAGGAACAGCGATGATAAAACCATCGTGCAACAAAAAATATAAACAGTTTATTTATGGAATTTGGGCGAGTAACGGAAAGTGAATTGGATAATATTGATTTTAGTTTGCCTGCTGATCCGGCCTTTAATGATGCTGTATTAAATGGCGTACCTTTTAAAAATCCCAAAGTATACATCGGCTGTGCCAAATGGGGGCGAACAGAATGGGTAGGCAAAATTTATCCACCCAAAACAAAAGAAAAAGATTTTCTACAACACTATGTGCAGCATTACAACAGCATTGAATTAAATGCTACCCACTACCAAATATATGGTACAGAAAACATTCAAAAATGGGCAGATAAATCAGCAGGGAAAGACTTTTTGTTTTGCCCGAAAATGTACAACGGCGTAACACATTTTGGAAGCCTTAAAGGTAAAGATCTCTTAACCACTGAATTTTTAAAAGGGGTGCTGGCGTTTGGAAAACACCTCGGCCCCATCTTTATCCAGATAAGTGAATCTTTTTCACCCAACAGAAAAAACGAATTGTTTACCTACCTGCAATCACTTCCAAAAGACCTTCAATTTTTTGTAGAGGTTCGTCACCCGGAATGGTTTGCGAACACTGCGATTGCCAACGAGCTTTTTTCAACATTGCGGCAACTCAACATGGGAGCGGTAATTACCGATGCCAGCGGCAGAAGGGATTGTGCACACATGTATCTGCCAGTTGCTAAAACTTTTATTCGTTATGTAGGCAACAGCTTACATGCATCCGACTATACAAGAATTGATGAATGGGTAACTCGCATGAAACATTGGCTGGACAAAGGTTTAAGCGAAGTGTATTTTTTCATGCACATGCACAATGAAGCCACATCGCCGGAACTGACAATTTATCTTGTTGACAAATTGAATAAGGAATGCGGATTAAATTTGCAGAAGCCGACCTTCATTTCGCAACAGCAAAATTTGTTTTAACTACAGCGATGCTGTTCAAATATTGTTATAAGTTTACTCATTTTAAAATACACCATCACTATTTTACTTCACGTATTTCATCCCATCGGGAGGTGTACCTCGGGCTTCTTAATTCCTGCCGCATCTTCCAGTCACGGGTAGTGCCGCTGGCCGCGAATTTTATTATATCATTCCGCATGGCAAAGTTTACATTGTCTATCATGCTCATCAATAAACGTTTATTATTATCTGCTTCCGCTGCAAATAAATTTCCCTGTATGGTAGCATCAGGTACCAGCCCACTCAGCATTACACCGGCTTTTTTATACAGTCTTCCTTTTTCAAATAATTTGTCCACTAGTTTTACCGCAGGCTTTATCAATTCATGGGTAGAGGAAGTTGCCACAGGCAACGTAACATAACTGCTGATAGTAGGTCCATGCCTGAAATGTGCAGTATGGCTTTGCTCCCTCGGCACCACAAATACGCTGATGATATTGGCCGCACTCTGTTGCCGCCTTAATTTTTCAGCGGCTTTGGAAGTGTAGGTAGCAACCGCCTCTTTAATCTCATTAATATTTCTTACCGGGCTGCCAAACATCCTGGTAGTGGCAATCATTTTCTTTACCGTCAGCTCATCTTTCATATCAATGGCGGGTTCACCCTTAAGCTCTTTCAACAATCGTATGCCCACCACGCCACCTAAATTTTTATGCGCCCATTCTTCCGTTTTTTTGGTAAGGTCAAATGCGGTAAACACCGCATTCATCTCTATTAGTTTTTTTGCGTATTGCCTGCCTACACCCCATACTTCCCCAATGGGTGTATCCTGCAGAGCTGTAGCAATTTTTTCTTTGGTGTCCAGCACCACTACACAGTCCGTGGCAATTTTATTTTTCTTGGCCAAATGATTGGCTACTTTAGACAACACTTTGGTGGGTGCCACGCCTACCGAAACTTTTATACCGGTCCACAATTCAACTGTTTCTCTTATCCTCAAGCCTGCTTCCTCTAAATTCCCATTGGCAAATTCATTCAAATTTAAAAACGCTTCATCTACAGAATATACTTCTACATTTTCTTCCCCCACCAGTATCCGCAAGGTTTCCATCACCCGCCAGCTAAGGTCGCCATACAAATTATAGTTGCTTGAAAATGTTGCCACATTGTATTTTTCAATCAACGGTTTCGCTAAAAAATATGCCCGGCCATACCTACCCCAATGGTTTTTGCTTCATCGCTGCGGGAGATGATACAGCCATCATTGTTGCTCAACACCACCACAGGTTTGTGATCCAGGTGCGGCATAAATAACCTTTCGCAACTGCAATAAAAACTGTTGCAATCTACAATGGCGTACATGCCCCTGCCCCCTTCGCCCTCTAAAATGGGAACCGGGTTCCCTGCTTTTTGAAAAGTATTCATTACATCCATACGATGGCTATTTATCTTTTAAAATTTGGAAGCGTTTACGCAACCCCGTCAGCGGGCTATAAGCCCTGACGGCGGTTAATAAGAGACGTAATTTTAAAGAAAAAATTATTCTATCATAAACTTCTCCATCCCTTCTTTTCCATATCTGTTTTTATGAGCATTCTCAAATGCAGTAACTCCACCAAACCAGTCCAGTACTTTTTGAGAAGCCAAAAAAGTATTGTCATTTTTTAAAATAGCATGGCAAGAAGAAAATCCCCATTCTTTAAAATCATTTGCAAAACCATGCAACTGGGCATTGTAATGACAGTAATAAATAACAGCGGTAAGATAACTGTCGTCACCAATTAACTTTCTTTTAAAAGGGGATTCAAATAATGGCCCTGTGCGCTTACTGGTTTTATTAACAGACTGGGCATAGGAATTAAAAAAATGAGATAGCTGTTTGGATGCGTTGAGTCGTATTGTTTCCTGGCCATTCGACTTAGGAACTTCTACATTTTCGTTTACATACACCAGCAAATGGAAATGATTTTTCAACAGCGCATAGCAGCAGGTTTCAAATACATCTGAACAGTAGGCAATGTATTGCTGAAGGAAATAATAATAGTTCCGCTGTTCTTTAAAAATATCTTCTCCATTTACACCCCGGTTGTAAATATGAAAATATTGCCCTTCTTCCAATGTTTGTATATCCATACGCTTTGTTTTAATTTCTACGTTCAATGCCCTCAAACATTTAACTCTTCAATAACCGCCGACGGCGGCTATTAGCCCCGTCGGCGGTTAATCAGGGGAATAAAAATCTATTCAAATAAGAATTCCGTTCATCAACCGCCGTCAGGGTTTATAACCGCTGACGGGGTTGGGGTGCACCCTTCGATTCAATAACCTCAACTATTTTACTCCTCCACAACCGCCGTCAGGGCTTATAGCCGCTGACGGGGTTGGGGTGCACCCTTCGATTCAATAACCTCAACCATTTTACTCCCCCACAACCGCCGTCAGGGTTTATAACCGCTGACGGGGTTTGGCTCCCTACATATTTCTAATCACACAAATCACCACCCCCCATATTTTAAAATCCATAAACTCACTCACATCAATTGCTGCCAGCTTGGGCGTTTCGGGAACCAGCCGCAGCCGGTTAATTGTTTTTTCATACCTCCGTATCAGCATCTCCCCATCAATTACCGCAATCACAATTTTTCCATTCATGGGTTTAATGCTCCGGTCAACAATCACAATATCGCCATCAAAAATACCGGCGTTGATCATACTGCCACCGCTCACTTTCATAAAAAAAGTAGCCGGCTTATTGCGAATCAGTTGCTCATTCAGGTCAATCCCCCGTTCCATATAATCATCTGCCGCAGCGCCAAAGCCGGAGGCATTCGCCATAGGCACATCATGCTGACTGAACCGTTTGCTACCGGCATAACTGCTGCCAAAAAAGTTTTCCACTTCCATATAAATTATTTTATT
>JANXSR010000225.1 GCA_025352625.1 Ferruginibacter sp. | reverse complement strand
CCAATCGCTGGTATTCGACCATGTTTTTCTTGACATAACCAAAGTAGAAATAAAAGTTGAAGACAGCGCAGAAGATAAACATGAAAGCGAGCACCAAAGTGAAACAGATGACAATGACAGTAAAGGTGACATATCCGGAGGCTGGATATCAGTTAACATTCATCAAGGTGTTTACGATATACTTGCATTTAGAAATGGCCTCGACACATTATTTGCATCAAGCTCATTTCCTTCAACAAAAGGATTAAAAAAAGTAAGGCTTACTTTAGGAACCAACAACTCTGTTCAAAGTAATGGAATTACTTCTCCACTTATAGTAAAGAACAACGACAATTTTGTAGTGATAAAAATTGATGAATCAATGGTGCAACTTAATTCAGGTGGACTTACTAATTTTTGGATGGACATTGATGCCGGCCGTTCTATTAAAAAACACGGAAATGAGTTTGAATTAAAACCAAGTGTAAAAGTATTCAGCAAAGAAAAAGCCGGTGGTTTAGAAGGACGTGTGAGTCCAAAAGATGCTGCCTCAATAGTAATGGCTGTTAATGGTACTGACACAACAAGTGCCAAACCAGAAGCTGAAGGTGAATTTAAATTTATTGTTTTAAAACCTGGCACTTACTCTTTATTGTATCATGCAACAGCCAACAACTATCTTGACACAACTATCAATAACATCAAGGTTACCGGAAAGGAAGATGTAAAAGTGGCAACAGTTGTTCTCCACAAGTAATAAATAATTCCTATAAAACCAACCCGGGTGTAGTTTTATACCCGGGTTCTTCTTTTAAATATTGCAACAATAACTAAAAACAACATTAAAATAATTATGGCTAAAATCTCCCATCGAAACCCGCTATTAACTAAAGATGTATGATCGCCTATTAATACAAGGTGTGCCCAATAAGCAGGTGTTTTAAACCTGGCCTCAATATCGTCATTCTTTAAATAATCAATTTTCGCTTTTTGCAACGCCTCATCTTTTGCCAGTCCTTTTTGCAAATAATAATGTACCCTCTTAATAATAAAAGCAGTGGCGATATCATCCGCTTTCCATAAAGAAGTAATTACACTTTTACACCCTGCATAAGAAAAAGCCCTGGATAAACTAATCACTCCTTCTCCATTTACCAATAAACCGCTTCCTGTTTCACAGGCACTTAAAATTACCAGCTTGGCGGCCTTCATATCAAGATTATAAATTTCAGCTTCATACAAACGATGTATGGTATCAGCATTCTTTTTTAAACCATAAAATTCAATATAAGAAGTTAATGGATTGGCATCATTTACAACAGCATGTGTAGCAAGATGAATAATAGGAAACTGACCTGATAAGGATGTAAATGCTGTTCGTGTAGCCGCTACTCCTATTATTTTTTTTCCAGGCAGGTTATTAATCTCATCGCCTGAAGCCGGCAGCGAAGGCATTGCCATTGCATTATTGTCTTTTTCTGCAAAAGGTGCCATGGCTAAAACATTGTAAGCTGCTTTATCCGCCATCTTTTTATCAGTAATAAAATTGACTGAATAATTATAGGAAATTGCAAACTTGTTTAACAATAAGGAGCCGTCAGTTTTAACCGGTAACATTTCAAAAGGAATGTAACTTATCTCATTGTAAGGTACGATAATGAGATGCTCTTTATTTTCTATTTTCCTATAAACAGGAGCAATTAAATCACTAAAAAGTTCAGCACTTTTATCCTCTAAAAGCTTACGGTTAGCAGCATTGGGATTTTCTAATTCTCTTCTTATAGCAATAACCGAAGTGAAAAAATTATTCCTTAAGGGTACTGATGAAAAACCAACTTCACTTTTTGTAATATAAAAACATAACAAACTCTTTTTGGTATAATAATAAGAAAGGATAGCTTCATCACCGGCTATCATCTTTTGTTGTAGACTATCAATATTTAATAATCTACTATTAAATTTCAATTGATGGTAAACAGGATTCTTATCCAATTCTCCCTGCACAACAGCAAGCGATAATTCTATTTCCTGCATTTTTTTTTGCAAAACGGCAAAACCCAAACTATCATTTACCTGGATTAGTTGAACACCAAGTTTTGCAATTAAAGATTTATATTTTTTTTCCCGGGATACAAGACTATCAGGAAGGCCTGAAAGAGAAGACAATTCGAGATTTTGAATACCGGCCTGCAAAACAGAGGCTTTATTATTTTCTACAAAGCCAAATGCAAGTTGCAAATATTTTTTTTCTTTCGATTGATTGTACAGGCTTGTAGCAACTTCAACAGCTTGCTGCGTGGCAGGATTGACTTTATTTTTAAGAAACAACCTTGCATCATCTGAAAAATATGTACGTTCAATATGTGTGGCTAATGCCAGAGCAGATGTGTAAGCATTTAACGATTGGTTAAGGTAATAACGATTTGACTGTTGACTATCTAATGAATTAAAAGCAATAGCTTTTGCGACAAGTGCATCAAACAACAAACTAAAATTTTGAAGCCCTAAAAAAGAAGATGGATTACTATTAATGGATGTGTCTGAGAAAACAGGATCCAAATTTGTGATGGCCAGTTGATAGTCTTTAAGTGCATCCGATGCATTACCCGTGGCAATTTTAATATCGCCTGAGTATTTTAGTGTTATGCCAAAGTCTATTTTTCTTGTATCTTCTTTTTTATTAAAAAACGCATCTTGGGCTTTTGCAGAATATAACCTCGCAGAATCGTACTCCTTAAGCTTTAAAAAAATTTTGGTAATACTATTTAATTTCTCATGCTCCATTTGCCTCATCTTTCTGAAATAATTCAGTGCAGCTGGATAATTACCCTGTTCTGTGTAAACATTACCGATGTTGTAAAAAAGTGCATCTTCGGCCAGGTGATAAGGGAGAATGCTGTTGAATATTTTTAAAGCCTGGTCATATTCCTGTAGTTTTAAAAGTGCCGTAGCAATATTATTTTTATAATTAACAATAAAGAAAGTACTGGAAGGTTTAGTTTCTTCAACTATTGAAAGCGCCTTTTTAAAGTAATTAATACTTTTTTTATAATCTCCGGTTTCGTAGTAAAGTGCCCCAAACTTGTTGTACAGTCTCTCGGATTCAATTAAAACTTTGTTCTCTTTACTAATAACTTCTGCTTTTGAGTAATACAGTACGGCACTATCGAGGTTATTTAAATTATAATGAATGCTACCCGCATATAAATAGGGTTGAAATAATAAAGAATCCGGTAAATGATTTCCCTTTTTTTGTGAAGCTATTGCTTCTCTAAAAAATCCAAGTGCCTGCTCCGGCAAATTCTTAGACATTGACAATATGCCACATTTGATATAACTATCTACTAAAATAACATTGTGTTGCTTTTCATTATTCAAAAAATTAATTACCTGCAGATAAGTAACAAGGGCAAGACTATCAGTGATTTCGTTGGCATTTTCAATGCCATACAATTTTTCCGCCTGATTATACAATTGCTCATATTGCAACCTTCCTTTGTTATCCTGGCTATAAGGAGAAAATAGGAACAGGAATAGAGCAAAAAATAAAATGCAATAACGAAACATCCGGAATAAATTTGAGTAGCTGTAATTATGGGAAATTACAAAACAATCCGGATACTTTGGTTTCAGTGTCTACCTGGCAAGAATAAAAATACAGGGCGGCCGTGGTTTTGACGGCTTGTTGGTTCCAAAAGGCCTATAGTTGGCAGCAGTTAAATTATCAGATGAACTTTGCCGAAATACGGTGCCTTCACGAGAAGTAATGATATCATATACTTCCTGCGTAACATCATTTATAGAATCGAAATAATACAATTTAACTTTTAAGGTATTTAGTGCTTTATCACTTTTATCATTGATACGGTAATTCATTTGAAATTCGTGCCGGTCATTATTGGAAGGTGTAGTACCAAAAACTCCATTTCGAACTGTTTCTGCAAGATTGATAGTTCCATTTGATACATTTACTTTACATCCTGCACCATTGCAATTTGAACCTTCATCAAAAACGCTTCCATTATTTGTGCCGGGCATTGGATTGGAATTTTTAGCATTGTAGATGGGGGCCAGAATAGAATCAGATGTTGTTAATTTATAAAACCCATCCAGAAAATTGATACCTGAAATAAGTATAACAGTGCTAAAAGAATCAGTAGCCCCATCTGGCTTAAAAGTTATCCGATAACGAAGGCCTGTTTCGCATTTTGAAACATTAATTGCCCCTGTCTTTGTATCAATTTCTATTCCTTCCGGAAAACCATCATATGTGCCGGCTACTGATTGTGTCGGAGTTATGATATAATCTGTAGCCTGATTATGAAGAAAAAAAATCGAATCGCCATAACTTAATTTAAAATCAGGCGGTACAATATTACCTGCTCCTGTACCATCATTTTTTTGGCAGGAAGAAACTAAGGCTACCAAAATTAGAAAATGAAGTAATATCTTTATCCGAGTTTCCATATCAGCTTTTATAATGTTAGTACATTCTTACTTAAAAAATGTAACCACCTAAAAAGTAAAACGGTAAATAATTAAAAGGGTTGCCTGTTATAAATAAATTAACATACAGACCTCCGCAATAGCTAAATTATCTCTTGCAGCACCGCTACCACAGCATCTATTTCTTCAGTTGTATTGTGTTTACAAAAACTAAAACGAACTGTTATTTGATTGGGATTGATATTTATTGCTCTTATTACATGGCTACCCTGATCGGCCCCACTAGTGCAGGCACTGCCTCCACTTGCACAAATATTATGTATATCTAGATTAAATAGCAACATTTCTGACTTTTCAGATTTAGGGAAACTTACACTTAGTAAAGTATATAAGCTTTTACCAAAAACATCCCCATTAAAACCCACAGAAGGAATATGCTTTTTCAGTGCATCATGCATATACATTTTTAACGAACCGATATAGGCGCTATCTTCCTCAAAAGCTTCAGTTGCTTTTTCCAATGCTTTGGCAAATCCAACAATTCCATATAAATTTTCTGTTCCGGCACGCATATTTCGCTCCTGGCCTCCTCCTAATATGTAGGGCTTAATGCGCACATTTTCGTTGATATATAAAATTCCAACCCCTTTAGGACCATGAAATTTGTGTGCCGCTCCTGTAATAAAATGTACCGGTGTATTTCTAAGATCAAAAGGAAAATGACCTACTGTTTGTACCGTGTCGCAGTGAAAAATGGCATTGTATAATTTGCATAAATTTCCAACGGCATGTATATCAAGAATATTACCAATTTCATTATTGGCATGCAACAGGGTAACCAATGTTTTATCTTCAGTTGAAGCCAGTAATTTTTCCAAATCTTCCAGATCAATATGACCGTTGGGCAATACTTTAACGTAGCTAACTTTCACCAAATTCTGGTTATCCAAATTTTCTACCGAATGCAATGTTGCATGATGTTCTATAGCTGATGTGATTATATGATTACAACCAAGGTCTCTTACGGCTGCATTAATTGCTGTATTACTACTTTCTGTGCCCCCACTGGTAAAAAACATTTCTGCAGGATGCGCATTTAAAATTTTTGCCACCGATTTTCTTGCCTGCTCAATCGCCATTTTAGTTTCACGGCCATAAGAATAAATAGAAGATGGATTACCGAATTTTTCTGTCAGATAAGGCATCATTGCATCCAGCACAAGCGGATCAAGGGAGGTTGTTGCAGCATTGTCAAAGTAGATTCTCTTCATACATCATGAGCACTAAATTCATAAAACTTAGTTACTATATTTTTATTAAAAATTTATTTCTATTGCGGGCTCTAAGCCAAACCACAAACTCTCAATTTTCCATTTACACTCTTAAAAAGATAACTTACCATAAAAGAAGAATCTTTAAATCACTTCATTAATATCTTTCATTAGCCTTTTAGCGATATTATCAGCAGTTGTTTCAAAATTACTTTCAGCATAAATACGAATGATGGGTTCTGTATTACTGGTGCGTAAATGCACCCAATCATTTTCAAATTCAATTTTTAATCCATCTTCTAAATTAATTGGCTGATTTTTGTATTTATCCTGTATTTTTTCAAAAACAGATTTAACATCGATACCCTTTTGCAAAGTGATTTTATTTTTACTGATAAAATAGCCAGGGTAAGTATTGCGTAACTGTTTAATACTTTTTCCACTATTTGCCAGGTGGGTTAAAAATAGCGCAATGCCAATTAATGCATCTCTGCCATAATGCAAATCGGGTACAATAATCCCTCCATTACCTTCGCCACCAATTACTGCATTTACTGCTTTCATTTTATTTACTACATTCACTTCTCCTACAGCACTTGGAAAATATTCGCCACCGTATTTTAACGTAACATCTTTCAATGCTCTTGTTGAAGACATGTTGGAAACAGTATTCCCTTTTTTTCTGCTTAGTACATAATCTGCTACGGCTACCAGTGTATATTCTTCGCCAAACATACTTCCATCTTCACAAACAAAACACAAACGATCTACATCTGGATCTACTGCTATTCCCAAACTTGCATTTTGTTTTACAACCTCATTACTTAATTCAGTCAGATGCTCAGGCAAAGGTTCTGGATTGTGTGCAAATTTTCCATTTACTTCTCCATTCAACACAACTACATCTTTAACTCCCAACGCTTTCAGTAAAGCAGGTACTGCAATGGCACCAGTGCTATTTACGGCATCCAATACTATTTTAAACTTCGCCTTTTTTATAGCTGCAGCATCTACCAATTCGTAATTTACAACTGCATCAATATGCTTTTGTAATAATGAATCATCTGTTGTTGTATTACCAAGTTTATCAACGGCTACAAAAGAAAAGTCCTCAGCGGCGGCAATTTCCAACACTTTCATTCCTTCTGCGGCGTTGATAAATTCGCCCTTACTGTTTAATAATTTAAGTGCATTCCACTCCTTGGGATTGTGGCTTGCAGTTAATATAATTCCGCCAGCTGCATTTTCAAAAACTACTGCCATCTCTACTGTTGGAGTAGTGCTGTAATCTAAATCAACAACATCAAAACCCAATGCATTTAAAGTACTTATCACCAGGTTTTTTACCATGGCTCCGCTAATACGCCCATCACGCCCCAGTACTATTTTCCTGTTGGTGCTTTCCTTCATTAACAAGGTTCCATAAGCTGCAGTAAATTTCACAACATCTAACGGAGTAAGGTTATCATTTGTTTTGCCACCAATTGTGCCTCTTATACCAGATATACTTTTTATTAATGCCATTTGCCGGAAAAATTAGGTGAGAAGCAAAGATAAACAACCCTGAGTAAATCACCAGCAAACAACTGCGATAGCTAATTAATGCTATCATTATCTTTAAATGTAGGGGGAAATAAAACTTTATGTTGTAAAACGCTATTTACTTTCTTGTTTTATAAATACAATTTTGGCTCTGTCGGCAGAATAAATCTTTGAGAAAAATTCAGCCAAAGGCACTGCATCGGAAGCTGGAAAACTACCACTATTACGTTGAAAATTTCTTACAAAGATAATTTTATTAAGCGTGACTTTTACATTGCTATTATATGTTCCAAATTTTGTTTCCAGAGAAATATTTGCAGGAATACTCTCGGGTGTGTATCCTCCCGGAATATTAATTTCTACAGAATCAATATCCGTAAATGCAGAAGATAATTTAATATCAAATTTCCTTGTAGCAGCTCCAGTTATTTTTGAGGAAGATTTATTTAAAATATTAGGTATAACAAATAATCTTTTACCACTGATGGTGCAGTAATTATTGGCAGTTAGTTCTAACATTTCATTAATAGCTGGTAAGGCTCCTTTTTCATCACTGTAATCAAACTTTGCAATATCATAAGATGGAAGGTTGAGCTGTGCTTTCAAAATTTCTGCAACTCTCTCTTTCGATACTGCATTCAACATTCCATTAAGGTCATCTTGCTGCTGTGCCTCATATTTTGTATTCACTACTGCAGTTAATTTACCCTCTTCATTAACTGAAGCGACAATTTTCCTTATCTGTAAATTCTCGTTTTTTTTATATACAGGCGTACGTACCAGTGTCCCCCCATTTTCATCAACCAACAAGGCATTTCTATTACTTGTGAAGCCTCCAAGATATCCTGCCGGCAACGTCTGGCTGGTACATTCAAGCCATACCGTATCCTTTCCCTGAGGCACACATACAATGATGTGATTAAACTGATTTGAAGGAAAATCTGCCAGTAATGAATTTCTATTTTCGCCTGCTTTAATTAAAGTATAGTAAGATTTAATTCCTGCTTCTTTCAGCAATGAATACATATAATTACTCAAGGCTTTACAATCACCATAGCCTTTTGACGCTACATAATTTGCATCAAACGTTTGCCACCCACCTATACCTAATTGTATACTGATATAACGGGTATTTTTCTGCATATATTCATATAAAAGTCTAATCTTTTCTTTTGATTCACTTACTTGATCGGTAAGTAAATGAACCTGTTGTTTTATATTGTCCGGAAGTTTATCCCTACCTGTATTTAAGGCATAAATAAATTTTCCAAAGCCTTTCCAGTCCGTCATATTACCTGTGTAGTGTTGTATTTCAAAATCTACAGGAGCTAAAAAAACTGCCGGTGTTATCTCGTACCACTCGGGTTGATAACTTTCAATTTCAAGGGCTGGTAGTTTTTCCACCATCCATTCGTATTGCTTTGTTTCCTTTACAGTAGTTATCTGTGGTTCTTTACCGTAGTTGAATGTTTTAAAACGAAGTTTATAATCCACTGGGCATTGAACCACCAGTTTACTTTTTTCTACTGCGTAATTTTCAGCAGCAATAGGTAACCAGTTTGGTAAATAAAAGATGCCTTTATATTCAATCGCACTTTCATATTCTATTGTATATGGATAAATTCTACAATTAAAATTGTGCAGCTTTAACCTGTTATCATCAGCAAGCGAAGATTCACTTGTACCCGAGATATCCTGCAGGTCGCTCTTTTTTAACGACTTTACTTTTTTCCCGGCTGCATCATACAAATTTCCTTCAATGCGCTGAATACTAATCAGCTGATCATAATGTTCAAAAAAACTGGCAGCTTCATCACCTGCTGCATTTAAAATAGTGAGCGCATATTTATTGTAAATAGTAGCTTTTCCTGCATCCTTTATTTCAACCCTGATTTCTTCCATTCTCGTTACCACATTGGCATGCGGCAATAATTCAGCTGGAATTAGTTTTACATCGTAATTATTTTGGGCAACACAAGACAGGCAAAATATACTGCTGACAATTAAAATAAAATATTTGATCATAATTATTTCTTTTTAAACACTATTTGTTCTGCATGCTTTTTTACGATATAGTCAAAAAAACTCCTGAGTGTTTCATAATCTTCCGGTAAAAAAGTAGCCTTGTTTAATTTAATTCTGCTACGCAAAATAATTGCGTTGTCCGATTTTGAGATTAGATATTCAAAAAAACCTTCTCCTTCATTAAGGTTTACTTTTGCAGATTTGGGCATCTCATCTACAACAAATCCCAACGGTATTTCCATTTGAAAATTATAAGTTTCATCAATTTGATAAGGCATTTCTACCGGATATTTCCTTTCCGTAGCTGTAAAAAAATTCTCCTTATAGCCCTCCTTAATAAGGGGATTAAAATAAATAACATTTGAATTGTCATTACCTTCTATGGTAATACTGTGGGACATTCTTATGGGAACTTCGTCATTATTTTCATCCTCATATTTTATATCATCAATTGAAAAATCACCTGTATAGGATTCCTTTAATTTTTTTTCAAAAACCTCCTTTCCATTATCTAAAAATTTTTGCCGGATGTTGCAGGTTTCATAATAACCCAATGAACTAGTTAACATGCCATTCCATTTTCCAGCTGTTTTCTCATCATTAAAAAGCATCACATTTGTCATCTTTGCTTCTTTTACACTGTCTGGATAAAAATATACAGGTGAGGTATTTTGATCAATAGTTCTTGCCTGGCCATTTAAACAATATTCCGGTAATTTATTAAATCCAAAATAAGGTTTTGAAGCATCCAAAAAATAGTTAATCCCATCAATTTCTGCCTTACAAATAACATAGTTAAACCTATTGACTAAAGGATAAAATCCATGTGTAACTCCATTGGAACGGGTACTTAAAATAACAGGGCTAGCCTGTATATTTTCGTGTTTTAGCATAGCCGTCAATAATAAATTTACATCTGCTACAGAACCGCTTTTATTCTTAAAAATATCTTTCATGGGTGCTGATAAATAAATGCCGTAACCACCGTTACATTTAATATTATTTTTAACGAAAGCGTATATTTTTTTGGCTTCTTCCAACTTATTGCCGGTACTTGCTTTTATAATCTTTACATCATCATTCAGCCAGGGATTATCCCTTTCTAACCTTTCACCAAAACCTTCATCTTTTAGTAAAGCTTCTGCAACTGTATTCCACGTACCCATAATATCTTTTCGTGGAGAATTCGGAAATTGCTGGGCAGACATTTGAAACTCCATTTTTGAAATATGATTATCAAGGGATGTTGTAAATTTTTCTTCCCGAATAGCAGGTACATTCTTCATAACCCACCTGCTTGTTGTGTTAGTAGATGGAATAGAATAGGTTTCTGATTTTCCTGTGGGATTGTCACTGTCGTCAATTACAGAATATGTTATTTGCCTGGTTTTACTTGTCTTTACATCAAATGAATTATATCCCTGCGCCAAAAACACATACTCAAAAAAATTAGGCAAATCCAGTTCATATTCACTCCACACACGGGGATAGCTACCCTGAAAAATCCATGGTTGGAGGTTGAACAAAAAATCTGAATTAATCGTGTAGGAATATTCAATGATAGAGCCCTCTTTAATTGCAGGCATAGTAAACTTCTTTACAACATGGCTCTTATCTTGCTTATCTTTAAAAATGGCATCCTTTCCTAGTTTTGTTTCTACAACAGTACCATTTTCCAGGTTATAGGTACTGGCTTTTAGGGCATCTAATTTTTCTTCTGCATTGGATTTAGAAGAAATATAAAGAGGTATTTCAACACTTGCAAGATCGAAGCCTTTCTTATTGATTATTTTTATGCGGCGCTGGTGTTTATAGATCAGGCTAAACCAACCTTTGGTATTGCCTTCAAAAGAGCTACTCCCAATATCGGCAATAATTACAGCGCCATAAGAAGTGTCAACTTTTAATTTTGTAATACTAAAATCTTCGGGTACTACGTGGTTGAATTTAATATCAAGCTTGTCTTGGGCGATAGAAGAAAAGCACAAGAAGGCAAATACATTCAGGAGTATTGGATACTTAGTCATATGCAGCTAGGATTTAGATTTAGATAATAAATATAGGATTAAATATTTATTACGATCGCTTAACGCATTTTATAATTATAAATTATTAGCGTTATTTATTTTCTCTAGCATACGCACTAAAAATTACACAAAAGCTTAAGCACTAAAATTTAAAATAGCCATCGCAAATAAATGGATAGCTACTCTTAATAAAAAGATATGAAAATAATGTTTACTGCATTTTAAAAGACTCTAAAAACTTAGTTGTAAAGTTTCCTTTTCTAAAATCTTCATTCTTCATTAATTGTAAATGAAAAGGTATGGTTGTTTTAACCCCTTCAATAATATATTCGCTTAAGGCCCTGTGCATGGTATCAATAGCCTCTTCTCTTGTTTGTGCAACAGTAATTAATTTGCCAATCATACTATCGTAATAAGGAGGAATTACATACCCAGCATACACATGACTATCTACCCTTACGCCATGGCCACCAGGTGTATGTAAAACAGTTATTTTACCCGGGCTTGGGCGAAAGTCATTGTATGGATCTTCTGCATTTATCCTGCATTCTATAGCATGCATTTGTGGATAATAATTTTTACCGCTTACTTTATGGCCTGCTGCAATTTTTATTTGTTCTTTTATCAAATCATAATTCACCACTTCTTCAGTAACGCAATGCTCTACCTGAATACGGGTATTCATTTCCATAAAGTAAAAGTTACGGTTCTTATCAACCAAAAACTCAATGGTACCAACACTTTCATAGCTTATGGCACTGGCGGCTTTTATTGCAGCGTTGCCCATGGCTTCCCTCAACTCTGGCGTCATAAAAGGAGATGGCGACTCTTCCACCAATTTCTGATGTCGGCGCTGAATGGAACAATCTCTTTCACTTAAATGACAAACATTACCAAACTGGTCGCCTGCTATTTGTATTTCGATGTGGCGGGGTTCTTCCACAAATTTTTCCATGTAAATACCGTCATTTTTAAAAGAAGCGGCAGCCTCTGTTTTGGCATTTTCAAAAGCCTTTTCAATTTCACTTTCCTGCCATACAACTCTCATTCCTTTTCCACCACCACCGGCAGTAGCTTTTAAAATAACCGGATAGCCTACATGATTTTTTGCAAGATCTTTTGCCTGCTCCACACTTTCTAATAAGCCACCACTGCCTGGAACTACCGGCACACCCGCCTTTATCATTGTTTCCTTGGCTGTAATCTTATCACCCATAGCATTAATCATATCAGGCGTTGGACCTATAAATTTTATTCCATGATCTGTACATATCTGTGCAAACTTGGCATTCTCTGCTAAAAAACCGTATCCCGGATGAATTGCATCAGCATTGGTAATTTCGGCTGCAGCCATTATATGTGGAATATTAAGATAAGAATCTACACTGTTTGGTTTACCGATACATACTGCTTCATCAGCAAACTTAACGTGCAAACTATCTTTATCAGCAGTAGAATAAACAGCTACCGTTCTAATACCCATCTCTTTACAGGTGCGAATGATACGCAATGCAATTTCGCCACGGTTAGCAATCAATATTTTATTGAACATAATATTAAATTTGAAAATGACTCAATTTGAAAATGACCCAATTTGAAAATACTTTAAAATCAAAAAAGGGTCTGTTCAAAACAATTAAAAATCTAGATAGTCAAACAAATGACAATTTTATTTCAGAAAATAAACAACATGAATTACTTAGATGGTTATTATCGTTTAATGAAATTTTGTCCTTAAGTAACCTGCTGATTTAAATTAACTGGGATCGACCAGGAATAAAGGCTGATCGTACTCAACAGGACTTGCATCCTCAACCAATATTTTTACAATTTTACCTTTTACTTCGCTTTCAATTTCATTAAATAGTTTCATGGCTTCAATAATACAGACTACTTTTCCAGAAGTTACTTCATCCCCAACATTTATAAAAATGGGTTTACCTGGCCCAGACTGCCTGTAGAAAGTACCTATCATGGGACTTTTAATAGTAATTAAATTATCTGTTTTAGATGTTTCTGCTATTGGTGTAACAACCGGTGGAGGTGGAGGTAGTGGAGTTTGTTGTTGTGGAGCGTTGGAATAAATTTGCCCCGATTGACCTCCTGCTATGATATGTTGAACAGGATCTTTTTTTTGTTTAACTGTTATTTTTACGCCTTCTTCTTCAATTGTAATTTCACCAATGTTGGTTTTGTTGATGAGCTTTACCAGCTCCTGAATTTGTTTGATGTCCATATTGAAAATTATTTGGTTTTTTATTAGAAACGGGCGGCTAAGGTAGGTAATGATTTATTAATAATGCGATTTTTAAAAATTAAAAAAAATGAATAAATCATTAAAAATTGATAAAAAAGGCCCTAAAATGGGTCATAATGTGGCAAAAAAGGCAAATTTTTAATAAATAAAAAAGGGGGATGATTTTTAAAAATCATCCCCCTTTATGAAAATTATTAATTTAAACTTCCTTTACTCTTTCCACATAATCGCCCGTTTTGGTATTAACCCTTATCAATTCGCCTTCGTTTACAAAAAGCGGTACGTTTACAGTTGCACCTGTTTCTACAGTAGCAGGTTTCAATGTTTTTGTAGCAGTATCACCCCTCATACCTGGCTCACTATACGTAACCAACAATACTATTTTATCCGGCAATTCAACCCCCATTGGTTGATCTGTTTCACCATTTATCAATACAGAAACTTCCTGTCCGTCTTTTAAAAACCTTGGTGCATCTACCATTGATTCCGGTACGGTTATTTGTTCAAAAGTTTCAACATCCATAAAACTATATCCTGTATCATCTTTATATAAATACTGATAAGCCTTCTTTTCTACACGTACCGGAAAAATAACTTCGCCACTGTTCCAGGTAAGTTCAATCGTACGACTATTATCAACGCCTTTCAATTTTGCCCACACTTTTGCCGCCGCACGAGCTGTTTTATTTTGTCCAAACTCAATTACTGTGTACAAACTACCATCTACTTTGATGATAAGGCCTGAGCGCATATCTGCTGTTGTTGCCATGATGTTTTATTTATTTGCTTGTTAATTTTTTGTTCCACTGCATATAATCGCTTTTAAGTGGGGTGCAAAAGTAGCAATAGTAATGGTAAATCTAAAATATAAACCAATAGTTGGATAGTTTGGTAATCTCATATCTGTAAACAAAGGCTTATAAAATTAAAAAGATAGTTACTTTAAGGCTATCAAACTATTTGTAACAACCAGAAGAGATACCCTTCTTTCATTAAATATCAATGTGACAAATAAATCCTTTTATTAGCATTACACTTATAAGTTTGTCTTAACAGCTGGTTTAGATTATTAAAATTATCTTCACAAAAAAATAAATGTGAAACAGTTTTTTATATTAAATGTCTTTATAATTAGTGCGTTATTTGCAACGGCGCAAAAAGATGCTTCTCCAACCAGTTTATCAAAATTTGAAAATATACCTGCATTTAATGTTTACACAGTACCTGATAGCATTGCATTTACGAATAAAGACCTGTTAAAAAACAAACCGCTTATCATTATGTTTTTTAGCCCTGACTGCGAACATTGCCAAAAAGAAACCAAGGAATTACTAGCCTACAAAGAAGAATTAAAAAATATTCAAATAGTAATGGTATCTCCCAGCAGTTATTCGATGATAAAACAATTTTATCAGGAATATGCTTTATCGGCCATGCCGAATATAAAACTTGGCAATGATTTAAACTATGCACTTGGAAGCATCTATCAATTAAGAACCTTTCCTTCAATGTTTATTTACGACCAATCAGGTAAATTAGCCAAAGCTTTTGTTGGCAATATTGGTGTACCGGCTATTTTAGATGCGGTGAAATAAATTCAAAATCAGTTATTTCACAATTGTGTAATAAGCTACCTTTGCTGCGCAAATTAATTTTTCTACTTTTAAAAAATATTTATTATGAAAGTTACCGTTGTTGGTGCAGGAGCTGTAGGTGCAACCTGTGCAGATAATATTGCCCGTGCGGCACTATGTGAGGAATTGGTATTGTTGGACATCAAAGAAGGTATAGCAGAAGGAAAAGCTATCGATATGATGCAAACTTCTACCCTACTTGGTTTTGATACTAAGATTATTGGAAGTACAAATGATTACAGTAAAACAGCTAACAGCGATATCGCCGTAATTACCTCAGGGCTGCCACGTAAACCGGGAATGACAAGAGAAGAATTGATTGGTATAAATGCCGGAATTGTAAAAGGTGTTGCTGAAAATATTTTAAAATATTCGCCCAATGTTATCTTCATAATAATTAGTAACCCAATGGATACAATGACTTACTTGGCATTAAAATCTACAGGCTTACCTAAAAACAGGATCATTGGTATGGGTGGTGCTTTAGATAGCGCCCGCTTTAAATATTATTTATCTACTGCAATGGGCTGTTCACCAAACGATTTGCAGGGTTTTGTAGCAGGTGGCCATGGCGATACAACCATGATACCTTTAACAAGGCTGGCAACTTACCAGGGAACTCCTGTAAGCAACTATTTAGATGAAGCCACCTTGAAAAAAGTAGCAGCAGATACAATGGTGGGGGGCGCTACTTTAACAGGGTTATTGGGCACTTCTGCATGGTATGCACCAGGTGCTGCCTGTGCTGCTTTGGTAAAATCTATTGTAAGGGATGAGAAAAAAATATTTACCTGCTGCGTGAGCCTTGATGGCGAATACGGTCAAAAAGATATTTGCATAGGTGTTCCGGTAACCCTTGGTAAAAATGGTTGGGAAAAAATTGTTGACTACAAACTAAATGAAGAAGAACAGGCTGCTTTTAATAAAAGCGCAGATGCGGTTAGAAGTATGAATAGTGTGTTGAGTACGCTGTAGGATTTAATTTTTCTCTAAAAAGAAACACAATAAAAAAGCCTTCCACAACTGGAAGGTTTTTTATTAAAATAGGTTTATTAAAAGAAATAGAACATCTTCAATACTTCACTATTCATCATACTTCATTCAAACTTAACTAACTCCGTCGGTAAACATTTCCTTATTAATTTTCTGCACCAATCCCTGTAGTACTTTACCCGGACCAACTTCAGTAAAATGAGTAGCCCCATCTGCAATCATTGCCTGCACACTTTGTGTCCATCTAACCGCTCCTGTTAACTGATCAATTAAATTTCTTTTTATTTCGGAAGCTTCGGATACCCCGTTTGCAACTATATTTTGATACACAGGACATAAAGGAGTATTAAAGGTCGTTGCTTCAATAGCTGCAGCTAATTCTTCTTTTGCAGGCAACATTAAAGGGGAATGAAATGCTCCTCCTACCGGCAATAGTAATGCCCTTTTTGCACCGGCAGCTTTCATTTTCTCGCAGGCAATTTCAATACCTTTTAAAGATCCACTTATTACCAATTGGCCGGGGCAATTGTAATTTGCCGGTACTACTATTTCTCCCGTTTCTTTTTGAACAGCAGCACATACTTCTTCTACTTTATCATCTGCCAAAGCCAATACAGCAGCCATTGTTGAGGGCGATAACTCACAAGCTCTTTGCATTGCTTTTGCCCTTATGGAGACCAATTTAAATGCGTCTTCAAAACTTAAAGTGCCATTTGCAACCAACGCTGAAAACTCGCCTAATGAATGCCCTGCTACCATATCCGGCTTAGCACCACTCAATGTTTTAAATGCAATAACTGCATGTAAAAAAACAGCTGGTTGGGTTACATTAGTTTGTTTAAGATCTTCATCTGTGCCCCCGAACATAATATCAGAAATACGAAAGCCTGCAATGTGGTTTGCCTGCTCAAATAAATCTTTTGCCAAAGTATTGGTATCATATAAAATTTTTCCCATTCCTGAAAATTGGCTTCCTTGGCCGGGGAAAATATACGCATGTGCCATAATTTTGTTATTTTTTATTCTGCAAATAAAACAAAAAATCCCTCAAAAAGAGGGATAATAAATTTCATTAGATATTATATTAGTGCAATTTTGCACTAATTAATTTTACAAACTCACTCCTGGTCTCATTTTTTTCAAACTCACCCCAAAAGGCAGAAGTTGTTGTAACAGAATTTTGTTTTTGCACACCCCGCATCATCATGCACAAATGTGATGCTTCAATTACAACGGCAACTCCTAAAGGATTCAATGTTTCTTTAATTGAATTTAAAATCTGGTGTGTCAGTCTTTCCTGCACCTGTAGTCTCCTGCTGTAAACATCCACCACCCTTGCTATTTTACTTAATCCTGTTATCCAGCCATTTGGTATATAAGCCACATGTGCTTTACCATAAAAAGGCAACATGTGATGTTCGCACATGCTATATAATTCAATATCTTTTACAATTACCATTTCACTCACTTCTTCATGAAATTTGGCTGAATTTAATATTGCATTGGCATCCTGTTGATAGCCTTGTGTTAAAAACTGCATAGCTTTAGCTACTCTTTCGGGTGTTTTCTCAAGACCTTCCCTTTCCACATCCTCCCCAAGTAAACCTAGTGCTGCTTTATAATTTTTTACCAGTCCTAAAGTTACTTCTTCATCATATTGATCTATTTTTTTGTATGCCATTTTATTGTGTTAAGATTAAATTTAGTTTGATAGCTCTTTTAACAACATCATATAAGTTTTGTTCTGTAACACTCACTTAAATTTTATAGGCAGGTATCAATTGGCCGGGTATTCAACAAAATTTCTTTCAGTTTCGTATAAACGTATCTGAAGGTCAAACCTTGGTTCTATCTTATCTCTAAGAATATTGTAAATAACCACTACAATATTTTCTGCACTTGGATTAAGGTTTTTAAATTCAGTTGTATCCAAATTTAAATTTTTATGATCAAAACGTTCTAAAACATTTTCCTGTATTAAATCACTTAACAACTTCATATCATAAACATAACCTGTAGCTTGATCTGGTACACCAATTACTTTTACAATTACTTCATAATTATGACCATGAAAATTGGGGTTATTACATTTACCAAACACAGTTGCATTAGTTTCTTCATCCCAAAGTGGATTATGTAAACGATGGGCCGCATTAAAATGTTCTTTTCTGTAGACTGCTACTTTGTTATCCATTTTGAAAGACTAAACATTATTTAAAGTATTTTGAACTACTCAGTATTTGTGTACAGGAGTAATAAAATCATTTTTAAGAATGATGATGTATAAGGTTAAAACAGAAGTTTGCTATTTAAACCTAACATTATAAAGGATATAAATACAATTGAAATTACTATTTGTTTGCAATAACTACTAAATTAATTGCCAAAGTATTCCACAAAAATTCGGGGAGTTTCATACAATTTCAGGCTATGTAATTGCACTTCTTTTGGCAAGTAAGGTGCCAATTGCTCCCAAATAGCAATCACCAAATTTTCAATAGAACAAAGTTTACCGGTCATAAAATCAACATCAACATTCAGGTTTTTATGATCCAGTTTATCTATCACATGTTCTTTTACAATAATGCTTAATCTTTTTACATCATATACAAAGCCTGTATCCGGATTGGGATGTCCTTTTATTGTAACATATAATTCAAAGTTATGTCCATGCCAGTTTTCATTGGCACATTTACCAAAAACCACTTCATTCTGTTCATAGGTCCATGCAGGATTAAATAACCTGTGGGCAGCATTGAAATGTTCTATACGTGTAATGTAAACCATCCCCGATGTAAAATTTCGGCAAAGGTAATTGCTAAATCCTGAAATATGAAGAGTAAGTACGAATTTTGCAGAATGTATATATTACTTGTTGCAGCTACAAAATTCGAAATACAGCCAATTATAGCGTTACTGGAAAAGGAACAATACAAGCTAAATAATCACATAATTGAAATATTAATAACCGGTGTTGGCCAGGTAAGCACAACTTATCTGCTCACTTTAAACTTCTTAAATAAAAAACCAGATATGGTGATACAGGCTGGAATTGCAGGCACTTTTACAGACCAAATTCAATTGGGACAAACTGTACTAATAAAACAGGATAGTTTTGGTGATGTGGGAATAGAAGAAAAACAACATTTTTCAACCCTCTTTGATGCAGGATTTGGAGGAAAAGATGATTTCCCTTTTATTAATGGATGGCTGGTTAACGATACTTTAAGATTTTTCAATGAGCCGTCTTTAGAACCGGTAAAGGCCGTTACTGTAAACAAAATCAGTGATAGTCTGTTTCAAAAACAGCAATTACAACATCATTTTTTGCCAGATGTGGAAAGCATGGAAGGCGCTGCATTTCATTTTGTTTGCTTACAACAAAAAATTCCTTTTATCCAAATAAGAAGTATTAGCAATTCAGTTGGAGAAAGAGACAAGACCAAATGGGTAATAAAAGATGCTGTTAGTAATTTAAATATTGAACTAAAAAATATGATCAACAATTTATAATGAAATATACTTTAGGATTTTCTCCATGCCCGAACGATACTTTTATTTTTGATGCATTGGTAAATAAAAAAATTGATACCGGAGATATTAATTTTGAAGTAATACTGGAAGATGTACAGACCCTTAACAAGTGGGCTATGACCGGGAAATTAGATATCACCAAATTAAGCTACGGTGTATTACCATTGGTATTAGATGAGTATGCAGTGCTTAATAGCGGCAGTGCTTTAGGCAGAGGTGTAGGCCCATTACTTATAACAAAAGATGCAATAACATTACCGAAAGTTGATGATTACACTATTGCAATACCCGGCGAACAAACAACTGCCCACCTGCTTTTTTCACTTGCTTACCCCACTGCAAAAAGGAAACTTTTTTTGAGGTATGACGAAATTGAAAATTTTGTTGCTATGGGAAAAGGGTTGGGAGTAATCATCCATGAAAATCGTTTTACTTACCAGGATAAAGGACTTAAAAAAGTTATGGACCTGGGGAATTTTTGGGAAAAAGAAACCGGCAGTGCTATCCCATTAGGCGGGATTGTTATCAAAAGAAAAATCGCAACTAACCTACAAAAGGAAATTAATACTCTTATTAAAAAAAGTATTGAATATGCGTTTATAAATTATCCCCTATTGAATGATTATATTCGTAACAACGCACAGGAAATGAGCGAAGCAGTAATTCGTAAGCATATTGATTTATATGTAAATAAGTTTTCGCTTAACTTAGGGAGAGAAGGCAAAACAAGTATTAAAAAACTATTGAAAGTTTATCAGGAAACTAATAATTGTATTGTTGATTATGGAAATATTTTTATCAATTAAAAAGGGATAAAAGCACCCTGCTATTTTATTTTCAATGCCTCACTATACACTTCCAAACAACGTTTCCTTGCAAATTCATGATCAACGATAGGTATAGGGTAATCAAAGCTATCAAGTTCCGGAACCCAATGGCGAATATATTTTAATTGTTTATCAAATTTTTCAGTTTGCAATCTTGGATTAAATATTCTGAAGTAGGGTGCTGCATCACAACCGCTACCAGCAGCCCATTGCCAGCCACCATTATTAGCTGCCAAATCAAAGTCTAACAATTTTTGTGCAAAATAAGCTTCGCCTAATCGCCAGTCTAATAATAAATGTTTCGATAAAAAAGAGGCAACTATCATGCGTACACGATTGTGCATAAAACCAGTTGCTTTCAATTCCCGCATTCCTGCATCAACAATTGGATAACCCGTTTTACCATTACACCAACTTTCAAATTCCCCCGTATCGTTTCTCCATTTAATTGTATCATATAAAGGTTTAAATGCTTTCCCTTTGCCTACATCAGGAAAATTCCATAAAATCATGTGATAAAAATCTCTCCAGATTAGTTCGTTCAAATAAGTATCTGAGAGGTCTTTACTTTGTGCAGCTAGTTTCCTTATACTTATAGTTCCAAAACGTAAATGAACTCCTAATTTTGAAGTCCCTTCAATGGCGGGAAAATTTCTGTGATCGGAATATTTTTTTATTAGTTCTTCTTTCAAGTCTTTTGAGGGAAACGGTTTGTTTATTCCAATAAAATCCATTGAGATTAAAGAGGGAATTTTTTGCGGAGGTTGTTTATAGAAATTTTTGAAATATTTTTTTGTAGGATAAGTTTTCAGATGGTAATCACTCAATGAAGATTTCCATTTTCTGCTATAAGGGGTAAAAACAGTATAGGGCTTTCCATCATCCTTCATCACCTCGCCTTTCTCTAATAAAACCTGGTCTTTAAAAGTTAACAGGGAAGCCTCTTTGGTCTTTAATAATTTAACAATATCTAATTCCCTTTCCAATGCATAAGGTTCATAATCATGATTTGCAAATACTTTATCGATATTGTATTTGGCTAAAAGTTTTTTAAATACATCTACAGGCATTCCATAATAAACTTCAAGTGAAGATCCTATTAAAAGTAAATCACTTTGAATTTCTTCCAATGCAGCATGGATAAATTCGACTCTTCTGTCGGTTTTGTCTTCCAGTTTATCAAGAATATTTTTATCAAATATAAATATAGGTATTACTGGATTTTCACTTTTCAATGCATGGTATAAACCTGCATTATCAAGTAACCGTAAATCTCTTCTAAACCAAAAAATATTAATTGTTTGCATATATTGTTACCTCTTGTAAGTAAAACCACTCCAATTTAAATTAGAGCATTAAATTTAATAACAATATAATCAACCAATAGTTGAAATAACGGCATCATATATTTTTCTGCTGATTACATTTGAAAATTCTTTGTCCCCAATACATTGAACCCACCGCAAATTGTAGATGCTATTAGTGAAAAAAATCTCATCCGCATTTAATAGATCGTCCCTGGTAATTTCTTTCTCGGTGAGTTTAAACTGAAACTTTACTAGTTCCTGAATTATTTTTTTTCTCATAACGCCTGCAACACAACCTTCAGTCAAAGCTGGCGTATAAATAACGCCATCTTGAATTAAAAATATATTAGCAATTGTGGTGTCACAAATTCTTCCATAAGTATTTAAGAGAATAGCATCGTTCCATTTTTCTTTTTTAGCTTTTAATGCCGCTAAAATATAAGGCAGATAATTATTATGCTTTAAGTTGCTTAATATGTCACAGGACTTTTTAACTTCTTCATAAACACCTGCAATCAAACCATTGCTATTCCATTCACCATTTCCTTCGGGTAAAGCCCAACTTTGAATGATGTAATTGGGGAAATAATTTTTTGCATCATACAATCCTCCATTTCCTCTAAATACATTTAACCTTACTCTCGCAGCATTTTCATGGCCATTCTTTTTTACCAATACCGCAATTTCCTCTTGCAGTTTATCTGGTGTAAACTGTTTAGGAATATCAAACTGCAAAACCTTCATTCCATTCCACAGCCTTGCAAAATGCTCATCATCCTGAATTAATTGACCTTTCTTCATTTTGATGGTTTCAAATAAACCGTCTCCATAACGGAGTCCTCGGTTATCCGCACCAACTATTGATATCCCTTCTGAAAATATTTTACCGTTAAAGTTAAAAGAGTTCATACACAAATATGGTACAAAGTTTAACCATAAATGGCTTTTATTATTAAATTCAGATCACAAAAAATCCCACCAAAGTTGGTGGGACATTTCTTCTACGGGGTTTTTAAGAGAAAAAAAAATGTAAGCTCTCAGGCAATAGTTAGTGATTATTATTTATTAAAAGAAATTTATTAAAATACAATTCAATAAATTCTATATTTCTTCATTCAAAATATTATGTTTAACAGCATACATTATTAAACCGGCGGTACTTTTTGCTCCTGTTTTTACTTTTAGTTTATCACGTATTGCTTCTACAGTTCGTGGACTCAAATCAACCATATCTGCAATTTCCTTGGTCGTTTTTTCTTCGCACATTAATTTAAGAATCAACATTTCTTTATCATTTAAATTTGCCTCCTGTTGTACCATTTTTTGTGGAGACATATGATTTCGTTGCTTTAAATTAGTAAGCAGAGCTTTATTTGTAAGAGCATTGAAAAAATAATCTTGTTCAAAACAGGTTTTTATCGCCTCATAAATAACTTCAATATCACTCGTTTTACTAAGGTAACTATTAGCGCCCAATTCCATCAGTTTTGTAATCATACTGTGATCTTCCAGCATGGTCAACATTACTACCTTAATATTTGGCCAATTTTTTTTTATCTCTGGCAATGCTGTAATACCGTCCATTACCGGCATTTGTATATCTAATAATATTACATCCGGCTGAACCATTTTCAACATATTTAATAAATGCATTCCATTATCTGCCTCCGCAATTACCTTAACATCGCTTTTTGAACTTAATGCAGTTTTTACACCAGCTCTATAAAGAACATGGTCATCAGCAATCAATACTTTTATGGGTTCCAAAGTTGTTGTTTTTTAAAATAAAAGAGGCAGTTAGTATAAAGAAAAACACACCACTTGTTAAATGCAATTTCGAACTTATTTTTTTAATAATAATAGGATATTTACCTGTTATTTTTATTAGGAAAATTACGATCCAGGAAGTACAAACACTTAGTGCTATTATTTACAAAATAAACTGTAGTCCTTTGTGATTTTCAAATTGAAGAAACGCTATTTATAACTAACTAAATAATTTTTTTCTGCAATTAAGGTATTTTTTTTCGAAACTATGGATAAGTAATTGTTTATACTACAAATTGATAACGAAGAAACTACTCAATTAATTTGTTTCGCATGCCATACATAATTAAACCGCCTATGGTTTTCGCATTTACTTTCATCTTCATATTTTGGCGAATTGTTTCAATTGTCCTTGGGCTTAAAAATATAATCTTAGAGATTTCTTCCGTTGTTTTATCTTCCGCAAGCAGTTGCAAAATTTTTATTTCCTTTTCGTTAAAATGAATTGCAGTAGTTGAGCCATAATGCTGGCGAACACTTTTTTTCTGCATCAATTTTCCCATCACAGCCTTATTAACGAGGTCGTTAAAATAAAAATCTTCATTCATGCAAGTAAGAATGGCTTCATATATTTCCTCAGGATCAGTAGTTTTAGTAAGGTAGGCATTAGCCCCCATTTCCATCATTTTACTAATCATTTGATTGTCATCATACATACTAAGTACAATAATTTTAATGCCATCATATTCCTTTCTAATGAGTTCAATACCATTTATGCCATCTATCTCTGGCATCCTTATGTCCATTAATAAAACTTCTGGCTTTTTTATAGCAATTTTGTGCATCATATCCTTTCCATCTTCAGCTTCCCAAAGCATTTTAAGATTGTCTTTACCTGAAAGAGCCATTTTTATTCCATCTCTAAATATCTTGTGATCGTCAGCAATTGCAATTTTTATTAAATAATCCGGAGAGATAGACATGTTACAAATGAGTTAGATTGGTTTTTATACTAAATTAAGTATTTGTACTTAGTTAAATACAGCTATTTTAAATAAAATATTTACTTCTTAAATCACAAAGTTCAAATAATAACTCTGAATATTGGTGTGTGAAAAACGCAGTTTCTATAAAATTATTGCGTACCTGTACTCAGTATTTATACCAATTAAATACTCATCCAGCTTCTTATATAATTTAGAAAAAAAAACCTATAAACCACATACTACTTTTAGAATGTATTGATATTATATTTAAAAATATTTAAAATTAGTCTTATAGCAAAAGATTTTTTTATACATTTTTTAGGGGGGCTTGCTTATTTTTTTTGACTACAATATTTATTTAAACAATTCAGACTTTAATGTGAATTTATTAATCAGAAAAAAATTCTTTCCCTCTAAGGTACCCCTTTCTAATCATTTTCACTACTCCCTAAAGCAAGATATTCAGAATAGTAAAGTTACTATCGTAATAATACATCAAAACTGCATAGTAATTTTACTATTTAATAATCGTATATTTACCAAATCTAAAAAAGTTTTATCTCAAGTATTTCTTCTAAAAGACTTATTGGAACTACATTTCGGCAAAATAGAACTTCTTAAGATACATTATACCTATTGTTTAGGCTATAATTTTAATTCAAGTTTACAGTTCGAAACCATTTTGTCAAAAACCTAAATTCATTTTATCATGTACGCATTATTAGTTAGAACAGTACACTTATTAGTAATTTCTCTTTAATGACAAATAAAGGAGTTTTTTGAATAAAGTTAATTACTTTTGAAAAAACTATTTATCATTACAGAAATTTTACGAAATCTAAATTATCTCTCAGAGATTTTGCCTTTCTTTTTTTGTATATTATTTTTAAAAAAAATTAATAGCCAAGAAATAAAGGCTTTTTTTGTTTATATTATTATAGCCTTTCTTTTTTTTATAATTTCTTTTATAGCCTCAAAGGCGCCTACAATTAAATATTCAATTATTTCTATTAGTATTTTTTTAGTGCTTGAATTTATTACCATTTCTATTCTTTATTTTTTTATTCTTAGAAATAATAAGCTAAAAAAATTAATACTTGTTTTAATTTTTTTATTTACAGTTTTTTGGGTATTTAGTTTTTCTAATAGTAATTTAAAAGTATTCGATTTTACACCCCTTGTAATTGAATGCCTTTTTTTTACAATTCTAATTATATATTATTTCTACGAAATAATGCGTTATAATTTCGATACTCCGCTTTTTCAATTGCCAAGTTTTTGGATATCAGTAGGTTTTTTAATGTACTTTTCTGGCAATTTTTTTCTTTTTTTATTCTCAAAGTCAAAATTTAATGAACCCGGTTTTAATAATCAATACATAGTTATCGTAAGTACTATTACCATATTAAAAAATATTTTATTAAGCATCGCTATTTTTGTAAATAAAAATTTAATACAAACTAAAAATAATTCTTCAATCCCCTCTGACTTAAACTTAGATAGCTTTCATTCGTTAAACAAACACTAACAATACTAACCACTAATCCTGCAAATGATCTTTTTACAAGTTTCTGCTAATACTTCGTCAGGGTTTAATTACATCATGCTATTTGGCACACTTGCCATGCTCAGCCTAACCTTGGGTATTGTGTTTTTTGTTATTTTTCACCAGCGAAAAGTTATTCGATTTAACGATCAGCTTAAAAAGCTGGAGGATGACAAGCAGCAGATATTATTAAATGCATCTATTAAATTTCAGGAGGAAGAGCGAAATAGAATAGCTGCTGATCTTCATGACGATGTCGGCCCATTATTGGCCACTGCCCGTCTTTACCTTAATGAAAATTTAGTGAATCAGGAACCTGCAGCTCAGCTACAATCCATATTTAGTGCCAAACAAATTATAGATGATGCTATTCAACTGATTCGTAATATCAGCCATAGCATGATGCCCCCAACACTAAAAAACTTCGGCCTTGAGAGTGCAATGAGTGACCTTTTTCAAAAAATAAATGGAAGCGGTACCCTTAATGCCAGTGTGCGTTTTCATGATTACCGTACCCGATTAAAAATTGAACAGGAATTATTAATTTTTAGGATAATCCAGGAACTGGTAAACAACATTATTAAACATAGTAATGCAGGATTCATTCATCTAACGCAGAACGCAAATACAACACATAGTTATTTTAGACTTCATCACGATGGTCAGGGGATTGTACAAACAGAATTTGACAGATTAAATCATGTATCTACTGGTTTAGGATTAAAAAATATTGCGAGTAGGATTAAAGTTTTAAATGGTCGGATCTTTTTTGAAATCGATCCAAGTCATACCTATTATAAAGTAACATTAGAAATACCCAAGGATTCAACCTACTAGAATCGTAAAATAATTTGCTGTTTTAATCATCAAACAACGACAAGTTGCTGCGGACTTGACTTATTGAAACCCGGTATCTTTTTCATAGATTTGCTTAACCCAATTAATTATGGAGCTTATAAAAGTTGCTATAGCGGATGACCATCAAATTTTCAGAAAAGGAGTGATTCTTTCAATGCGTCCCTATACAGATATTAAGTTTGTTATGGAGGCCGAAAATGGTGAAGATCTCTTGGAAAAAATTCCTGAGGCAGCTCCAAATGTAATTCTTTGCGATTTAAAAATGCCTCTGAAAGATGGCATTGATACTACCAAACAAATAACAAAAGACTTTCCTGGTATTAGGGTTATTATTTTAACCATGTATGAAGATGAGCGATTTGTAGGCCATTTGATGGATTGTGGTGCGGCAGGTTATTTATTAAAAAGTACAGACCCATCAGAAATAAATAAAGCTATACATGAGGTTATAAATACCGGATTTTATTTAAACCCTTTTGTAAATAAAATTTTGATTAAAAAGAATTACAGTAAACAAAAATTTAACCCATCACTTACTACCGAAATTATAGTAACCGATCGTGAAAAGGAAGTACTTACACTAGTTTGCATGGAATTTACGGCATCTGAAATAGCTCAAAAAATGGATATAAGCTCCCGAACAGTTGAGGCTATAAAAGATAGATTAATGGAGCGCTTTGGCGTTAAGAATTCTGTAGGCCTGGTTTTTTACGCAATGAAAAATCAACTAATTGATTAAAATTTAATCTTTTAAAACAGGCCAAATAATTTAGAATCAATGCTTGTTATTATCTGCCCCAAATGCTCTTCGTTTTCTGCAAACTTATTTTTATCTGCATCAATAATCAACAAGGGGCCTTCTTTATAATTATCAATAAAACCGTTATAGTAATCGTTTAATTTTTTTAAATAATCAAGCCTGATATTTTCCTCGTATTCACGCCCTCTTTTTTGTATTTGCGCTACTAAAGTTGGTACAGAAGCCTTTAAATAAATGAGTAAATCCGGAGGTTGCACCATTGTTTTTAGTGTTTCGAAAAATTGATAATAATTATCAAAATCTCTTTTTCCCATCAACCCCATATCATGCAGGTTCGGCGCAAAAATATTGGCATCTTCATAAATAGTTCTGTCTTGTATCACTGTTTCAGTACCGTGCTGAATCTCCAGTAATTGTTTTAACCGGCTGTTTAAAAAAAACACCTGTAGATTAAAACTCCACCTCGGCATATCTTCGTAAAAATCGTTTAGGTAAGGGTTATGGTCAACATCTTCAAATTGCGGAATCCATTTGTAATGTTTGCTTAACATTTCTGTTAAAGTGGTTTTCCCGGCCCCAATATTTCCGGCTACTGCAATGTGTTTTGGTTTTTTTGATTTGGCCATGTTGCCCTAACCCCAATGGGCTATTTAAAGATTAAGAAATGATTATTGAAAAACTTATTTAAAAGTGAATGTATGGAATCTTTAGAATATTACTGATACAAATTTTAATCCTATTTGTACAATTTGAATTAGTAATCTAACCCCATTGTTTCTCTTACCAATTTCATAGTCTCCTTTGCGCTTATACCTGCCTTCGCAGCTCCCTTTTCCATTACATTTTTAAGATATTGCTTGTCATCTAGAATTGCATTTATTTTACTTCTGATAGGACTTATAAATGTTACCATATCTTCTGCCAGCAGCTTTTTCATATCGCCATAGCGTATAGTGCAATTGTTATAATCGGCTTCAAATTTTAATATAACTTCTTCACTGCTCACCAGTTTCATTAACCCGAAAATATTCTCAATGTACTCAGGCTTGGATGAATTTATTTCAGTTGGGCCTCCATCGGTCTTAGTCTTCATCACCTTCTTTCTAATCATGTCATCTTCATCCGCAAGGTATAGCGTGGCCATTTGATTTTCACTCTTACTCATTTTCCCTGTTCCGTCTAAGCTTGGCACTTTTACCAACTCCTGATTATAGTTAAATGCATAGGGCTCTGGAAAGACTTTCCCGTATCGGTGATTAAACCGATTTACATAAGTTCTGGCAATTTCAAGATGTTGTTCCTGGTCCTTACCTACAGGCACATATTTTGCTCTGTGCAATAAAATATCTGCAGACATTAAAACCGGATAAGTTAACAACCCTGCATTAATATTATCAGGGTTTTGCCGAACCTTATCTTTAAAAGTGACTGTCTTTTCAAGCTCGCCAGTATAGGCCAGCATATTCAAATACAAATACAATTCTGATGTTTCGTACACATGACTTTGGCAATACAACGCTACTTTATCAGGATCCAGTCCACAGGCTATATTTTCAGCCAACACCCTATGCACATTTGCTCTTAGCTGTTTCGTATCGGGATGTGTGGTAAGTGAGTGAAGGTCTGCCACCATAAAATAGCAGTCAAAATCTTCCTGCATTTTTACATAATTGCGGATAGCCCCGAAGTAATTTCCAAGGTGTAAAAATCCGGTTGGCCGAATACCACTCATTACTATTTCTTTCTTTTTCGTCATAAAGGTCGGCAAAGATAACAAAACTCAAATGTGATATGCCATTAGTTTCATCTAATTATTAACTGCCATTCATATAAAATCAACAAGTCTGTCAACCTAATCCATTATTTTTGTTTTATGGAAGTTAATGATACATTGGTAGATAAAATTGCTCACCTCGCAAGACTTCAATTTAATACTGCTGAAAAAGCCGCTATTAAAAACGACTTACAGAAAATGATAGTTTTTGTAGAAAAATTAAATGAACTGGACACAACAGGCGTTGTACCATTATTGCATATGAGTGATAATGTGAACGTGTTAAGGGAAGATGAGGTAAATGGCAGTACAGATCGTGAAACGGGTTTAAAAAATGCCCCATTGCATGACAACCAATTTTTTAAAGTGCCGAAAGTAATTAAGAAATAGCGACAAACTGGTTTGCTAACTTGCCTTACTCACGACCAAACATTGAATTAAGTTCAATATAATATTATTATCAACCGTTTAATGAATCAATAAACAATATCATCATGCAGGGAATTATTCATTTAGAAAATATTTGTAAGAGTTATTATTTAGGCAAACAGGAACTGGAAGTTCTAAAAGGAATTAATATTGACATTCTTAAAAATGAATATGTGGCTTTGATGGGACCCAGCGGATCGGGCAAATCTACTTTGATGAATATTTTGGGTTGCCTTGATACACCTACCCGGGGAAGATATATTTTAAACGGACATGATGTAAGTCGCATGATTGATAACGATCTTGCCGAAATACGTAATAAGGAAATTGGTTTTGTTTTTCAACAATTTAATTTACTACCCAGGCTAACGGCAGCAGAGAATGTAGCACTGCCACTTATTTACAGTGGCATTGCAAAAAAGGAACGAATAGAAAGATCGCTGGAAGTTTTAAGAAAAGTTAAGTTAGAAGACAGAAGCCATCATAAACCAAACGAATTAAGCGGAGGCCAATGCCAAAGAGTTGCAATTGCAAGAGCACTTATAAATGATCCTGCCATTATTCTGGCAGATGAACCAACTGGTAACCTAGACTCTAAAACATCCCATGAAATAATGGATATTTTAGGCAAGATTCATAATGAAGGGAATACGGTTGTTTTGGTAACACATGAAGAAGATATAGCAGGTTTTGCCCATCGTGTAGTACGTTTGAGGGATGGTATTATTGAAACAGATAAGGTAAATAACAACCCTTCTATAATTGCCCAGCATGCCTAATTTTTTAAATTATCTTAAGTAAAAAATGGAGCTTTATAACTCTTGTTGAGAAGCAATCTGTAATGTCAATCTTTTTTGTAAACTAATCCCTGTTTTTTTTGTTGCTTTGTGATAATCATTATCAACAAGCATGTCATTAAAGATTTATACCAAAACCGGCGACCTCGGACATACCAGTTTAATTGGGGGGACAAAAGTACCAAAGAGTCACTTACGCATTGAAACCTACGGAACTGTTGATGAATTAAATTCTTACATCGGTCTGATAAGCGACCTCATTGAAGATACCCACTCAAAAATCATTTTAAAAGAAATTCAGGATCGTCTTTTTACCGTTGGCTCCTCTTTGGCATGTGACCCAGATAAAGAGCCATTGATGAAAATACCTGATTTAAAAGAAACTGATATTGAATTGCTGGAAAATGAAATTGACCGTATGAATGAAGTATTAACACCAATGAAATATTTTATTTTGCCTGGCGGACATATTGCTATTTCATCTACACATGTGGCCAGGTGCATATGCAGGCGGGCAGAAAGACTATGTGTGAATATGCAGGAGCATGGTTTGTTTGTGGATCCATTGGTAATTAAATACATTAACCGTTTGAGCGATTATTTATTTGTTTTATCAAGACATGTAGGTCATTTACTTAAAGTGGAGGAAGTATCCTGGAAACCTCGGATTAATGGCTAAATGATAATACTTTTAATTAACAATAATATGTTAATCATTATCAGATGAATTAATCGACGATTTTTATGGATAGTTGATACTATTTTCAGGTATAAAAATTCTCCGGAATTTTACAGTATTATGGATTATAAATTAAATTATTTTCCCGTCTTTCATGTGCAGTATACGATCGCTCATTTGTGCCAGTTCTTCATTATGTGTTACAATTAAAAATGTTTGTTTAAACTGATCTCTAAGATCGATAAAAAGCTGGTGTAATTCTTTTGCATTTGCACTATCCAGGTTACCCGTTGGTTCATCCGCCATAATAATAGAAGGATCATTTATAAGTGCCCTTGCTACAGCCACTCTTTGCTGTTCACCACCAGAAAGTTGCTGTGGTTTGTTCTCTAAACGGTCAGCCAGCCCTAAAGTTGTTAACAAATTGATCGCTTTTTCAGTTATTTCCTTTTTCTTTCGACCAGCTATCCATCCCGGAATACAAACGTTTTCAAGGGCTGTAAACTCGGGTAACAAGTGATGAAATTGAAAGACAAAACCAATGTATTTATTGCGAAAAGCAGACAATTTCTTCCCATTAAGTGCTTCAATTCGTTCGCCTTCCAGAGAAACGGATCCCTGATCTGCAGTATCTAAAGTGCCAAGAATGTGTAGCAGTGTGCTTTTACCAGCTCCAGACGAGCCAACGATGCTGACAATTTCCGCTTTTTGAATATTTATATCAACGCCCCTTAATACAGGCAGGCTGCCATAATTTTTTATAATATTTGTTGCTGTAAGCATGGGGCAAAGTAACCAATTAATAATAATTTAAACGCAATTAAAGACACTATTTGCCCGTTTTAAATAAAAATTAAAAGGTAGGTTTCAAAAACACATTTGTTTAATTCCACCAAACTTTTACATTTGCAAAAAATTAAACCCATTTAGACAATGTTTTGGACACTAGAATTGGCCTCGCATTTAGAAGATGCCCCATGGCCGGCAACAAAAGATGAACTGATTGACTTTGGTATCCGCAGTGGTGCTCCAATTGAAGTAATTGAAAACTTGCAGGAACTGGAGGATGAAGGCGAAATTTATGAAGGATTGGAAGATATTTGGCCGGATTACCCAAGCCAGGAGGATTTCTTTTTTAATGAAGATGAATATTAATATTACTTCCTGCAATCCCATCCAGCAAGAGTTATAAAAGACTTATCAATACACTACAAAAGCCACTAACTTATGTTGGTGGCTTTTGTAGTAAGTATAACAGTAAAAGAATTATTATTTTTTGTGTAGCTTTATTTGAAGTAAAGCAATAGTAAGAACAAAGCACAGACGATGATATTGCAAATGATGACTGACATTAGATGCATCCCACTCCACACTCCAACCAGGCTCCAGTGCTTGAAAAACAAATGCACCTACTTAGACTTATTTTTCCATTTGTTCAATTACATCTAAAGTAACACCAGTTGAAGAGAATCCACCATCATGAAAAAGGTTTTGCATGGTTACCATCCTTGTCATATCGCTAAATAGTGTTACACAATAATTGGCGCAATCATCTGCACTTGCATTACCCAACGGACTCATTTTTTCTGCATAGTTGATGAAGCCGTCAAAACCTTTTATTCCGCTGCCTGCAGTGGTTCGTGTAGGCGATTGTGATATGGTGTTTACCCTTACATGTTTTTTAACTGCATAATGATAACCAAAACTTCTTGCAACGCTTTCAAGAAGCGATTTGGCATCTGCCATTTCATTATAGTCTGGAAACACTCGCTGTGCTGCAATATAGGTAAGGGCTACCACACTCCCCCATTCGTTAATGGCATCTTCTTTCATAGCAATTGCCAATAACCTGTGAAGACTCATGGCAGATATATCAAGGGTTTTGGCATTAAACCCGTAATCTATTTCTGTGTAATGTTTGCCCTTGCGAACATTCAGACTCATCCCGATAGAATGTAAAATAAAATCCACGCCGCCGCCAAAATGCTCTTTTGCTTTTAGGATCAGGTTTAGTACATCTTCATTACTACTAACATCGCAGGGAATTACCGGAGCATTTATTATTGCTGCTAATTTATTAATCTCGCCCATCCGCATGGCTACCGGGGCATTGGTAAGCAAAATTTCTGCTCCTTCCTCATGGCACCGCAAAGCTGTTTTCCATGCAATTGATTTTTCATCAAGGGCACCAAAAATGATTCCCTTTTTTCCTTTAAGTAAGTTGTAAGACATAGCTGATTTTATTTGAGGGGTAAAAATAAGGTTCTTATGGTGTAAAGAAAAAATCTTTAAGATGAATTATTGTAAAAGTCAACAGAAAAATGAGCAGAAAAAGACCGGTTAAATTTAATAATAAGAATAAAAGAAAACGGGACATTGATTTACGTGGTCCCATTTTAATTTGCAAAAATTGTTGTAGTTGCCATGCTGCATATATTGCCGCAACTACTAAAACCAACAGCAGTATTTTTTTATACAACCTGAATCATTTTATAATTAATTCCGCACCATTTCCCTGGCATTCTCCAAAGCTGCTTCCGTAGGCTTTTCGCCACTAAGCATTTGTGCTATGGCTGTAATGCGTTCATCGTTACTTAACAGGCGGATAGCAGTATTAATTTTATTCCCCTTAATACTTTTGTAAACAAAATAGTGTGCGTTGGCCCTGGCCGCTATCTGAGGCTGATGAGTAATCGCAATCAATTGGTGCCCAGCAGACAACTCCTTCATAATTACACCCACCTGTTTGGCAGCCTCTCCACTGATGCCTGTATCTATCTCATCAAATATTAAGGTAGGGAGTTGTAACTTTTTTGCTACCAGCGATTTTATGCAAAGCATTAAACGACTTAACTCACCACCGCTGGCAACTTTGCGAAGCGGTTCAAAACGACCGCTTTTATTGCCATCAAATAAAAATTCAATAGTGTCTGCCCCCTCCTCATGCAAAGCAACTTTCTGTAACTGAATTTTTATAACAGCATTGGGCATACCAACTTGTGCCAGTAAGGTGTTAACCTTTTCAGTAAAGGGTTTAATTGCTTTATTTCGGTTAGCAGTAATAATTGCTGCAAGCTGCTCACAATTTTTCAATAATTCAGCAGTAGCCTTTTCTTTTGTCACAATCTCTTCGCTGATATTTAAAATATCATTTAGCTTTTGTTGCAACGATTTCTTAATAGCCAGTAATTCCCCAGTTGTATTAACATTATGTTTTTTCAATAATTTATAACCCAGCGAAATTTTATCATTCACCTGCTGTATTCTTTCAGGGCTGTAATGCACTGCATTATCGATGCTTTCCAATTCTTCCCCAATATCAAGTATTTCGGCCTGTGCTCCCAATAACCGTTTTGTAAGTTGTTCTATTGATCCATGGTATTGCTGCAATGAATGTAATTTATTGCAGAGCGATTTTAACTGCTGTACAATTGGAAGATCACTATCTTTCAATTCAAAATAAATAGCACTCAGTTGTTGTTTTACATTTTCCGCATTGCTGAGTAATTTAAGCTCAGCATCCAGTTCTTCCAGTTCATTTTCTTTTAGACAAGCCTCTTCCAGTTCATCAAACAAAAACTGGTTATAATCCAACGCCGTATTGGCCGCAGCCTGTTGTTGCTGCAACTCCTGCAATTCCTTTTTTGATTTGCTGTATGCCGTAAAAACAGTTATGTACTCTTGTAACAAATTTCCATTGCCCGCCAAGGCATCTAATACTTCTCTTTGAAAATCACTGTCGCCCAATTCAAGTGTATCAAATTGCTGGTGCAGGTCAACCAGTAGAGAGCTCAACGTTTTTAATTGTCCCAGGTTAACAGGCGTATCATTTATAAAAGCCCTCGATTTACCATTTACTGCCAGTTCTCTCCTAATCACCAATTCCTCTTCCACATCCAATTCATTGGCTTTTAAAAACTGCTTTATACCTTTGTTTCCAAATGCGGTAAAGAAGCCCTCAACAACACATTTTTTTTCCTTGTTCATAAGGGCAGTGCTTTCTGCCCGTTCGCCCAAAATAAGGCTGAGAGCACCCATTAAAATACTTTTACCGGCACCGGTTTCACCGGTAATGATATTGAGACTGCCTGAAAAATCAATGGCTATTTCATCAATGATGGCGTAGTTCTGTATGTGTAATTTTTGAAGCATAATTGAATCAGCAAATTAGTTTTTTTTTCTGCTAATTACATAAATTTTAGGCTGTTAAAATACCTTGCAAAAAGAAAAAGCACTTCAAAATGGAAGTGCTTTTTCTTTTTTATTCAGTATGGCGATTATTTTATTTCAATGCTGTCATTTAGATCTACATCTACCAAAATACGTCCGCAGTTTTCGCAAACAATTACTTTTTTACGCAACTTAATTTCACTTTGCTTTTGTGGAGGAATGGCATGAAAGCAACCTCCGCAACTGTCTCTTTCAACAGGAACAACCGCTAAACCATTACGATAATTTTTACGGATGCGGTCGTAGCTTAACAACAAACGCTCGTCAACATGGCTTCTGGCTTCTGTAGCTTGTTTGTTATATTGCTTTTCTTCCTTTTCTGTTTCAGAAATAATTTTTTCTAATTCTCCCTTTTTACCACTCAGGTTGCCTTCTTTTATGCTAACCGCTTTTTTCGCTGTTTCGAGTTGCTTAGCTTTTTCGCCAATTTCTTCGGTAGCATCCTTGATGTGTTTTTCGCAAAGTTTCACTTCCAGTGTTTGCATTTCAACTTCTTTGTTGATGGCTTCAAACTCCCGGTTATTCTTTACATTTTCACTTTGCTTTTCGTATTTTTTAACCAATGCTTCAGCTTCTTTAATGGCTTCTTTCTTTTGGTTTATAAATTCCTGCATTCCATTAATCTCTTCCTCAACACGTGTCTGACGGGCATGTAAGCCTTCAATTTCATCTTCCAGATCTTTTACCTCAATTGGTAACTCACCTTTCAAAATTTGAATTTCATCCAGCTTGCAATCCACTTTTTGTAAATGAACAAGCGATGTTAATTTTTCTTCAACGGAGAAATCTTTTACTGCGGCCATATTATTGTTTGAAATTTATTGTTTTTAAAGTTGTGTTACCGGCATTTTTAGCAATGTTGAACATCCTTCCCACTTGTCAGCCCCAGCGAATCGGGTCTTGTGCTGCATCTTTCTGTAAATCATCTCTTCAATTTGCTACCTGTTTTATTTTACAATTGCCCAAAATCATTTATCATTTTAAACAAAGTAATTAACAGGGTTGGTTTTCACTCCTGTTTTAAGGACGGCAAAGTTAGGGAATTTTTCCCTCAAAATATCAAATAACAGGTCTATTGTGTACTGTTCACTTTCAAAATGGCCGATATCGGCTATCACCAAGCTTTCATTCGCATCAAAAAAATCATGGTATTTCACGTCACCTGTCACATAAAAGTCAGCTCCGGCTGCTACTGCAGCCCCAATAAGGAAACTTCCAGCTCCTCCGCAAAGCGCAATTTTCTTTACCAAATTTTCACTCAAAGCAGTATGCCTGATAACTGCCAATCCAAAAGCTTCTTTTAATTGTTTCAAAAAATCTTCCCCTGTGATAGCTTTAGGTAATTCCCCTGCCAACCCACTCCCGATTTGCTGATTGTAATTATCTATTAAATAAATATCATAAGGAACTTCTTCATAGGGATGTGCTGATTTTAACGCCTTTACAACTTCATTTTCAACCCAGGCAGGAAATATTGTTTCTATCCTCAATTCATTTTCATTATGGCGTTGTCCCTGTAAACCAACAAATGGATTCGTTCCCTGGCCGGCTGTAAAAGTGCCTTCTCCTGTTATTGCAAAACTGCATTCACTATAATTGCCAATATCCCCTGCTCCGGCTAAAAACAATGCATTCCGTACTTTCTCCGCCTCGTCTATTGGCACAAAAGTGACTAGTTTTTTTAAAATCCCTTTTTTGGGTTGTAATATCTGCCGGTTTATCAATCCCAACTGATCAGCCATTCTTCCATTTACTCCTGCCATTACGTTATCAAGGTTGGTATGAATAGCATAAATAGCAATATCATTTTTTATAGCAGTGATAATAGTTTTTTCTACATGGTTTTTGCCGGTAATTTTTTTTAATCCCTTAAAAATAACAGGATGATGCGCAACAATGAGATTGCATTTTTTTTCAATAGCTTCTTTTACCACAGCTTCTGTTACATCCAAAGATGACAGTACGCCTGTACAATTCCAACCTGCATCACCGGTTAATAAACCGGCGTTATCATAACTTTCCTGTAAACTTGCAGGAGCAATGGTTTCTAAAAAAGAAGTAATAGCCTGAATTTTCATATACTAAAAAATTATAAAAATGAGTACTGCTGATTTATATGCTGCGTACAAAACAAAGATGCAAAAAATAGCTGATGTAAAATACGCAGCAGCAGTTTTGCAATGGGACCAGGAAACCTACCTGCCACCAAAAGGCAACGATTTCAGAGGAAGGCAACTGGCTACGCTTACAGAAGTAGCCCATGAACAATTTACTACACAGGCAATGGGAGCACTATTGAATGAGCTTAATAACAAGGAGGGTTTAAGTGACAGCGAAAAAAGAAATGTTGAGCTTAGCCTCTATGATTATAACCGCAATAAAAAAGTACCCGGCGATTTTGTAAGAAAGATGAGCGAAGCTATTACTACCAGCTACCATGCCTGGGTAAAGGCACGTAACGACAATTCGTTTACCGGTTTTCAACAACCGCTGGAGAAAATAATTGAATTAAAAAAACAGGAAGCAGATATGCTTGGATACCAGGATCATCCTTACAATGCTTTGATGAATGACTACGACAAAGGCCTTACTGTTGCAACTGTAGATGGGATCTTCAGCGATTTAAAACCGCAACTTTTAACATTACTGGCATCAATAAAAAATAAACCACAAGTTGATAATTCTTTCCTGCATCAACATTTTGATAAAGATGTGCAATGGAAATTTGGTATCCAACTATTACAACAAATTGGTTTTGATTTTGAAGCTGGCAGACAGGATATGAGCGTACATCCTTTCACTACAAGTTTTAATAACCAAGATGTAAGGGTTACTACAAGGGTTGATGAAAATGATTTCGGAAACATGACATGGAGTTGTATGCATGAAGGTGGCCATGCCTTATACGAACAGGGTTTACCTGCTGAACAATATGGTTTGCCTTTAGGGGAGTATTGCAGTTTGAGTGTACATGAAAGCCAGAGCCGTTTATGGGAAAACAGTGTGGGGCGTGGACTGCCTTTCTGGCTGCACAATTTTACCGGGTTAAAAACGTTGTTCGCTGATCAGTTTAAGAATATTTCAGTAGATGCTTTTTATAAAGGAATTAATAAAGTGGAGCCATCTTTGATAAGAACTGAGGCGGATGAATTAACCTATCATTTTCACGTAATGATTCGGTATGAAATTGAAAAAATGCTGATTGACGGAAGTATCTCTACAAAAGATATTCCAACTTATTGGAATGAGCATTACAAGCAATATTTAGGTGTTAGTGTACCCGATGATAAAAGAGGCTGTTTGCAGGATATTCACTGGAGCCATGGAAGTTTTGGTTATTTCGCTACCTACAGCCTTGGAAGTATTTTAGCAGCACAATTGTACGCAGCGATTGAGAAAGAAAACGCCTCTGTAAATAAAGAGGGTGCGGAAGGCAATACATCAACAATATTGAATTGGTTAACAGAGCATATTCATCAATACGGACGACAGTACACATCACAGGAACTGTGTACAAAAATCACAGATGAACCAATGAATATTAAATATTTTATCGATTATGTCACAAAAAAATACCAACATATTTACAATTTCTAAACTAAATAAAATGTCAGCAATTGTTTTTAAAAAAAGTTTACGGGTAGCGGCTGTTTGCTGTATGTTGCTTTGCATAATGGGCAGTTGTAAAAAACTTGCATTGGCTACTGCCAGCCAAAGCGATATTGAGAAATATTTTGCAGAAAATGTATTGAACAGAACTTTTGTTGTTGATTTTGCAAGTAACAACGGCACCGACATAACCAGCCAATATACAGGCTGTGATTTTGTTTTAACAAACACAACTTCCTATTACAATGGTAATATGACCGGTACAAAAAATGGCGTTACCTATTCAGGTACCTGGAGCACTAATAGCGATTACAGCAAACTCGTTATAAATCTTACTACACCTGCTATCCCCACAGAATTTATCTTTTTAAACGGCGACTGGAAATTCACCAAAAAAGATGTCCCGGTTTTAAAATTGGCTCCCTACGCTTCTTCGGAACCAAAAATTTTATATATGAGAAGATTATGATAATTATTCCTCTAAGTAGTTTATTCTACTAATAGCTCTGTCAGTAAGCCTCCACAACTGTGGCTCAACAACAAGTGTATTTTGTTTATCCATTTTAGCAATAATCGTTTTGTATTACAATTACGCTGTTAAAGAAAAGCCTTCATTTTAAGCTATTTTATTTATCAACTGTATACTAAAGTTTATTATTGCACGTTTTAGAAAAGCACTCAAATGCTACCAAAGAAATCTTAATTCTGAACCCATGAAAAACGATGTACACATTATACTGTGTTGCATACTTATGCTGCTCTCAACCTTGCAGATAAAGTCGCAGTACATCCATTTTCCACAACCTGTTGAAACAGCTTCTTTACGCAATCCTGCTCTGGCAAGCCTTTCCGAAGACGATATACAATTAAAAACTATTTTAGATACACAATTGCAAAATATAACTATTCCATATCACTCCATTTTTGTAAATGGAGAATATAAACAATGCGTTATCCTCAATTTCAAATCTTTTACAATTACATTATCAAAATGTCGTGTTCTAACAAGCTAAGACCTTTTGTTTTTATGGATTGTTTGGATAACAAGAGCCCCCTTTTTACAGGGGGTTTTTTGTGTCTCTTTATTTTAACTAAATATAAATTCCTACAATTGCTGACCCATTATTTATACTCCTGCCATTACGAAATAATATTTATCCAGTCTTTCGTAACGCAGCCCTATATTTAAAAATAAACCCGGTTACCTATATTTAAAATCCGAAACTTTATTAAACGATAAACAAATAATTATACATAACATTTTTTACGCTTAATTTGAACTAAATAATTTTTATGAACAGAAGATTTTTTTTACGCAGCGGGTCTGTTGCTTCGCTTGGTTTAGCCACTCCCGGCTTAACATTGTTTAATCAGCAAACAGGTAGCAAAGATGTAAATGCAAATCAGTTACCAGGTAATTTTGAACTGGATGAAATTACCATTGATGAGCTGCAGCAAAAAATGCAGACCGGGCAGACTACTGCTGTCGCCATTACCAGTTTGTACCTTCAGCGGATAGCCACCATTGATAAAGCAGGGCCAACATTAAATTCAGTAATAGAAATCAATAAAGCCGCTTTATCAATAGCAGCCGCAATGGATAAAGAAAGAAAAGCAGGTAAAGTAAGAGGGCCATTACATGGCATACCTGTTTTAATAAAAGACAACATCAATACAGCAGATGAGATGATGACGACCGCCGGAGCATTTGCAATGAAGGGTAATATTGCAGCCGCCGATGCATTTATTGTAGAGCGGTTAAGGGCTGCAGGTGCTGTGTTGCTGGGCAAAACCAATTTAAGTGAGTGGGCCAATTTCAGGAGCAGCAAAAGTACCAGTGGATGGAGCAGCCGGGGCGGACAAACAAAATGTCCTTATATTCTTGACCGCAATCCTTCCGGTTCCAGTGCAGGCTCGGGAGCTGCGGCGGCAGCCAATCTCTGTGCCATTGCCATCGGAACAGAAACAGATGGCTCTATTGTTTCCCCCTCTTCCATCAATGGCCTGGTGGGCATAAAACCAACAGTTGGATTGTGGAGCAGGTCAGGTATCATACCCATTTCTGCAACACAGGATACGGCAGGACCAATGGGCCGCACTGTAAGAGATACAGCTATTTTATTGGGCGCCTTAACGGGTGTTGATAACAAAGATGCAACAACTGCACAAAGCGAAGGAAAGTATCAAAAAGATTATACTAAATTTTTAGATGCAGGTAGTTTAAAAGGTAAAAGGATCGGTATTGAAAAAATGCATTTAAAAGGAAATGAACTGGTAGTCTCGTTGTTAAAACAAGCCATTGAACTGATAACGAAACTGGGTGCTACGATTGTAGAAGTTGATCTTTTAAAAGGCATTTACGAACTCGGTGATGCAGAGTTTACAGTGTTGCAATATGAGTTTAAAGATGGGGTAAATAAATACCTGGCAACTGCCAAAAGCAGGATGAAATCGTTACAGGATATCATTGCTTTTAATCAGCAAAATGAAAGTGTTGCCATGCCTTTTTTTAAACAGGAAACATTGATCTCCTGCGAAGCAAAAGGTAACCTGGAAACCAAGGAATATACAGACGCATTGACCAAATCACTGGGCTCCAGAACGATCATTACAAACCTGCTGAAAGAGCAGCAGTTAGATGCCCTGTGCGGTGTAACCAATGGATTGGCTTGTTGTATTGATCTTATCAATGGTGATTATGATACAGGCTTCTCTTTCTCTACACCTGCTGCCATGGCTGGTTTTCCGCACATCACCGTGCCGATGGGCTTTGTGCATGAACTACCTGTTGGTATTTCTTTTTTTGGAGAAGCATACAGTGAACCTGCATTGGTGGGCATTGCCTATGCTTATGAGCAGGCTTCTAAAAAAAGAAAGAAACCCAAGTTTAAGATTGATCTCTTAGGATGATTTAAAAACTATAATAGCTTGATGCTGTATTTTTAAGCCCATGCATTCCTTATAAACTGCAACCAGTTACCGTGCATCATGTTTTCAATATCTGCATTGGTGTAGCCCCTCTTCAAAAGCATCGCAGGAATGGTTTGCAGATCCGCAATCGTATCCAAATCATACGGAGATTGCTCCGTGCCATACCCTCCGTCAAGGTCGGTACCCAACCCTACATGATTGGTATTGCCCGCAAGCTGGCAGATGTGATCTACATGATCAATTATTTTTTCAATGGAGCAGTTCATTTGTTCAGGTAGAGAAGTACCACGAATCCAGTCCGGTACAATCATCCAGGCATCGAATGCAGCACCTATTACTGCTCCCCGTTCAATCAGCACTTTTATCATGGCATCACTGAATTGCCGGTTGTGATTTACCAAAGCCCGGCAATTATTGTGGCTTGCCCAAACAGACCCGTGAAATATTTCCATAGCATCCCAAAACGCATCATCGCATAAATGGGTGGCATCAAGAATCATATCCAGGCTATCCATTTCTTTCAGTAATTGTATTCCCTGTTCATTCAGATGGCCCGTGGCATCTGTGCCATTTGCATAGCGACCAGGACCGTAGTGCGCAGGGCCAAGGGCACGCAATCCGTAAGCATGAGCGGTGTGTAAATTATCAAGGGTTACTAATGAATCTGCACCTTCCAAACTCAGTATGTATCCAATCGGCTTTTTGTCGTTCGGTTCATCATTCGTCCACAATGCAACATGTTCATCCAGTTCTTTTTTATTTTTTATCATCACCATTTCTCCAACTGCTTCCATTGCTTTGTACCAGGCCAGTTGTGCCTGTGTTTGTGCCCATGCCTGCTCGGGCGAATGCCAGCCTGGTAAAGAATTCCCCGGTGCTACATATCTTGCTATCTGCGTAGCTACTACTAATCCGACACTGCCTTTGCGCAGCTCAGGAAATGCAACGGTACCTTTTGCCCTGTCGACCTTATCAGTTTTACCTTTCTCTCTTTCCCTGATTTCAGCAACCGTTTTACGCAGGTCACGGTTCCATTCCATGGCGTTCATGCTAAGGTCTAAATGAGCATCTATTGTAAACATCTTTTAATATTTTTCTAATCAGACAATTATACATTTCATGAGGAGACTGGTAAAAATCAGGGCAGCAAAATTGGCAGCATACTTACCATTGTTT
>JANXSR010000363.1 GCA_025352625.1 Ferruginibacter sp. | reverse complement strand
TACTATATTTGATATGGTTGCACCCAATACTTTTCGTACCCCAATTTCTTTGATGCGTTGTTCCGCCATAAAGGTTATCAAACCAAATAAACCAAGACAGGCAATCAGCACAGCAAGAACCGTAAACACAATGGCGAGGGTACCGGCACGCTGTTCGCTGCGGTACATTTCATTAAATGAATCACTAAGAAAGCGATACTTAAAAGGCAAACCGGGAGCAAGTGCTTTCCATTTGTCTCCAATTTGCTTTATTAGGTCGGGTGCATTTGCAGCTGTTATTTTAAAGGAAGCAAGCCCGGTGCTGCTGCCCAGCTGCATGCATAGTGGCCCTATATTTTGGCGAAGCGATTCAAAATGAAAATCTTTTACAACACCAATAATTTGTCTTGGTAACAGCGAATTGTCGCCGGGCATACTAGAAGGTACATAGATATTTTTTCCAACTGCATCACTGTATCCCAGTAATTTGGCAGTTGTTTCTGTGATGAGGAGCGCACTTGAATCTGTTCCAAAATCTTTTGAAAAATTTCTCCCCTTTACTATTTCCATCCCCATTGTTTTTATATAATCATAATCAATGGCCCAAGTCTGCATATCAATTCCACTTTTTGAATCCATTACCGCTTCTTTGGAATAGGTATTATCACTGCGTGATGAGTTGCTAACAGGAATATATGCACTGATGGTACCGCTGCTTACACCCTTTAATGCAAGCACATCGTTTTTAAATGCCTGTACATTATTGTTAAGCGCATAAGTGCCGTCAATAACCAACACCTGGTCTTTATTAAACCCAAGTTTTGTTGTTTGAATATAATGAAGCTGGTTGTAAACTATAATGGTGGCAATGATAAGCATGATGGAGGTTGCAAACTGAAAAACCACCAGTACATTGCGCAGGTTACTTTTTTTAAAACCTGTGCCGGCATTACCTTTTAAAACAACAACAGGTTTAAACCCCGAAAGGAAAAACGCCGGGTAACTCCCTGCCAATAAACCTACAATAAAAGGAAGCAGTATAATAAAAGGAAGTATTTTTATATTGAGTAAATCACTTACCGACAATGATTTTGTAGCAACATCATTAAACAGGGGCAGCACAAACCAGGCGATAACAACAGCAATCAAAAGAGAGATGCAGGCAGTAACTGTTGACTCAACAAGAAACTGCACAATCAATGTCTTTCTTTCGGTACCCAGCACCTTGCGTATGCCTACTTCCTTTCCACGGTTGGCACTGTGTGCCGTACTCAGGTTCATAAAATTAATACAGGCGATGATAAGTATGAACAATGCGACAGCAGCGAATATATAGATGTACTGGATATTTCCTGATGGGCTTAACTCAAAAGTATAATCGCTGTACAGATGTATTTTTGTAAGAGGCATCAGTGAATATTCCATCATATTTCCCGCCTTTTTAAATTCATCCATACTGCTTATATGCATATATTGTCTGGCCTGGGGTAAGACATAGTTATCAATATATTTTTCAAAGTTTTTTTGAAAGGATTTATAATCAGCTCCGGGTTTTAACAATAAGTAAGTATAAAAATTATGACTGGTAAGCTGCCCCCAATCGTAGTTAGCATTCTTCATGGAAAACAAGAAATCAAAATGAAAATGAGCATTGTGCGGAATGTCATTTATTACTGCGGTTATTATGTAAGGCACTGTAGTTTCTCCATTTTTTACTTCAATAATTTTCCCGAGAACATTAGTACTGTTAAAATATTTTTTTGCCGTTGACCCGGTTACCACTACCGTATTGGGGTCATTCAATGCCGTTTTGGTATCGCCTTCAATAACAGGGAGAGTAAACACAGTAAAGAAAGTAGAATCAGCATTCGCTACATTTTTTTCATCAATAAATTCATTCCCTTTTTTTATAAATTTATCGCCGCCATTGGTATAAAGGCGTGTGTACTCCTCCACCTGGGGATAATCCTTTTTCAGCAACGGCCCCATCATATCAGAAGTTTGGGTCATGTGCAGGTTAGCCCCGCCAATTCGCACATCCGTATTGATGCGGAAAATGCGGTTGGCATTTTTATAAAAACGGTCATAGCCCAATTCATCTGTTATATAAAGAGCAATCAGTAAACAGGTACAAAGGCCAATAGCAAGACCAAAAATATTGATAGCACTATACCCTTTATTTTTCCAAAGGGTTCTTACAGCAATTTTGAAATAATTTTTTATCATGTTTTGGCCGTTAAGGCGTTTTGACGTTTTTTAATAAGCATAAAGCTGAAGGCTGAAAGCATCCTCTGACAGGTTATTTATATTTTTTTTGAAACTGTATTTTGCCTTTAGCTTTATGCCTTAAGCCTTAAGCTTTAAGCCTCACTACTATTCGCTCCTCAAACTCTTCACCGGGTTCATCAATGCCGCCCTGATGCTTTGGTAACTTACCGTAAGCAAGGCAATGATAATAGCAAGTAGACCAGTTAATACAAATACCCACCACTGGATACTGATGTGGTAAGCAAAATCTTTTAACCAGTTGTTCATGGCGTACCATGCAATGGGCGTTGCAATTACGATGGATACCAATACCAGTTTTATAAAATCTTTACTAAGCATTTTTACGATCGACTGCACACTTGCACCCAATGATTTGCGAACACCAATTTCTTTAATGCGTTGTTCTATCATCAGCAAGGCAATGGCAAACAGGCCCATGCAGCTAATGATAATAGCGATGGCAGCTGCAATGCTGTAAATAGTGGATAGTTGCTGCTCTTTTTTAAACCAGCGTTCCGTATTTTCATCCAGGAAAGACCCCTGGAATTCTTTATCAGGAAATTCAGATTTCCAAAACTTTTTAACCTTGTCCATCATGCTTACCATGTTGCCTGGTTTCAACCGCAGTAAGGCATAGCTCATGGATGTACTGTGACCAATCTGCATGGTAAGCGGATCTACTTTTTCGTGCAGGGAGTACAAATGAAAATCAGGAATTACGCCCACTACCTGCAACTTTGGTTTAGATGTATCCGGCCATAAAAATTTACCCACCACCTCTTTATCACCCATTTGTTTTGCCATGCTTTCGTTGATGATGACGGAGGTTGCAGAGTCTGTGGCAAAAGCTTTGTCGAAATCCCTGCCAGCAATCAATTTCATATCCAATGTTTTCAGGTAATCATAATCTACAAAGACCCAATCGGTTTGTATACCTTTATCGCCATAATCAAAACCATAACTCTGCCTGCTGTTGCTTTGGTCAAGGCCATCGCCGATATTAATATTGGTACCGGAAATGGCCACCACAGTAGGGTCCATTAAAAACTGGTTGCGCATTTTATCAATAAATTTTCCTCCTTCTACACTGCTGCTGATAGGCACGCTGATCACCTGTTGCTTATCATACCCCAGCGGCATATTACGCAGGTAACTCAATTGCTGCAATACAATAACGGTGCTGCAGATTAGTAAAATGGCGATGGAGAATTGTATTACAATTAACCCGTTGCGAAGGCCGCCACGTTTTTTCAACGTAAGCTTTCCTTTTAAAATTTCAATGGTATTAAAACCTGACATTACAAGCGCAGGATAGCCACCGGATACCAGTGACACCAGCAGGAAACAGCCCAGTATACAGAGCAGGGTAACCGGTTGTGCTATAAATGAAAAAGGTAACAATGTATTGAACAGGGTGCGGAAAGACGGTAATAAAAGATAAGCAATCAGTAACCCGATGATAAAAGCGATGGCGCAAATGAGCAATGATTCGCCCCATATTTGTAAAAATAGCTGGCGCTTATTGGCACCGATAGATTTGCGAACCCCCACTTCTTTTGCCCTTGTAAAAGAACGGGCGATGGACAAGTTGATAAAATTTATACTGGCAATGAGCATGATAAAAAATGCCAGTAAAAACAACGTGTACACATACGTTTTTTTGGTGCCGCCGGTGCTGTCATCAAAAAAATGAACATCTTTTAAAGGTGTTAATAACAAGGTTGCATAGTTGCCGAATTTATCAGGCTTAACATTTAATCCTTTAATCTCTTCCGGGCTGAGTGGGTTATTTTTAGTTAAAAAAGACTGTATCTTTTTTTCAAACTGCGCCTGGCTTACATTGTCTGCCAGTTGTATAAACACGTTGTGGTGCTGGTTGTTCCATTCATTTTTATTCTCTACATAATCACCTGCATTTTCTATACGGATAAAGCCATCGTACTGAATGGAAGAATTATCCGGAAAATCACTGATAACGCCGGTTACAATAAAATTGGTCCATGCATTGTTGAGCTTTACCTGCAGTGTTTTGTTCATCGGATCTTCTGTTCCAAAAATAGCTTTCGCCATATGCTGGCTGATGACAATATTACTGAGTTCATTCAGGGCATTGTCTGCGTTGCCCGACACCATCGGGAAAGAAAACATTTTTAAAAAATCAGGGTCAGTAGTCCGGATATTTTTGTTATAATCTTTGCCATTGTAGCGGATGGCACCACTACCGTATTTAATCCTGGCAGCATACTTTACTTCTGAAAATTCCTTTTTTAAAGTGGGTGCCAGCGGATAGGCCATGGATGCGCCATATCTTACCCCTTCAGCAGTTTGCACCTGGTTAAGCGTGCGGTAAATATTCTTTGCATTGGCATGAAAACCATCATACGACAAATCAAAATAAGCTGCCAAAAAAACAAGGATGCTGCTGCTGAACGCCACAATCAGACCAACAAGATTAATGGCCGTGTAGGCTTTGTGTTTTTTAAGATTGCGCCAGGCAATTTTGAGATAGTTTTTAAACATACTTTATTATTTTATGATAATAATTCCTTCATTAAAATTTTTGTCCGGGCATTTTTGCATTTATCATCATCGTTGCATCGCCCTCTTGTACATTTTCAGCTTTGTGGAACTCTTTTTAAATTTGATACTGTATTTATTTTATTTGTAATCATTTTCTACAAAGCGGCAACTCCTACGGAGTTGAAAACAAAAAAATAACAATAACTTTCTACAAAGGGATAGCTCCTATGGAGCTGAAACAAAAAAGACTGTAACCTTTTTCTACAAAGCAGTAGTTGCTGCGGAGGTAAAAACAAATAGCTTCTCCAAATTACAATCATGGCTTTTGCTCCATCAGAGCAGCCCCTTTGTAATAACATCCACACTATAATATTTGCTTTGTAGGAACATCCCCTTATTTCTACAAAGAGGTAACTTCTACGTTACTGAAAATAAAAAGTGCGAAGTTTTAAACCCTTTCAATGGGAGATATTTTTACTTTTTCGTAATTGATTAATCATTGTATGTTTCTGAAAATCATTATACATGAAAATTTTCCGTTACCACCTTCCCATCAAACAAATTCACAATGCGGTGAGAAAACCCTGCATCGTAAGGACTGTGCGTTACCATGATGATGGTGGTGCCTTCTTCATTCAATTGCTGCAACAGCTTCATCACTTCTTCACCATTTTTACTGTCGAGGTTACCGGTAGGTTCATCCGCCAGGATCAATTTTGGCTTTGCTACTACTGCTCTTGCGATGGCAACACGCTGTTGCTGACCACCACTCAATTGTTGCGGAAAGTGATTGCGGCGGTGCATGATGTTCATCCGCTCCAGTACCGTTTCAACTTTGGCTTTTCTTTCTTTCACCGGCATGTTCATGTAGATCAGTGGCAGTTCTACATTTTCAAAAACTGTCAGCTCATCAATCAGGTTAAAGCTCTGAAACACGAAGCCGATATTGCCTTTGCGCAATTGCGCCCGTTTGCGTTCCGTCATTTTTGCTACTTCGGTACCAAAGAAATTATAGTCGCCGCCGGAAGGATTGTCGAGCAGACCAACTATGTTTAGCAGGGTTGATTTACCGCAACCACTCGGCCCCATGATGGCGACAAATTCACCTTCTTTAATTTCGAGGTTGATGCCATTTAAGGCCGTCGTTTCTACTTCTTCGGTTGAAAATAATTTTTGCAGTTCTTTAATCTGAATCATGGTGGATGGTTTTGTTAGTGGCATTTATACAGTCGCCGGTTGTTAATAGAAATATTTGATTAATACAAGGTTGTAATTTTCGTAGTACAGCTCATTGCCGGCCTGCTTTTTTTCCACGCAGCAGTCTGCACGTTTAAACGTGGTACCACACCTGGTAGTTACACTAATAAAAGTTGAAACAAGAAAAGCAGTGATGAAGATGTACTTTTTGTTTGTCATTGTTACACATTTTTTATAATTAGTTAAAGGCTACAAATAACTGTCTGCACTGGCTGATTTTAAAATTCCAGTACTTCGTTTTTTCCAAAATTTTCATACGAACTCGTAATCACTTTTTCGCCGGGCTTCAATCCTTCCAGCACCTGGAAAAATTCGGGGTTGCGCATGCCGAGTGTGATGTTTCTTTTTACGGCCCTTTTGCCGCTTGCATCCATTACATACACCCAGTTGCCGCCTGTTTCAGAAAAGAAACCGCCCACCGGAATTAATATTGCTTTGGATGATTTACCCAATTCCATTCTTATAGAAGCTGATTGGCCACGCCGGATGCCATCGGGTGTTTTTGCTGAAAAGGTCATGTCCACTTCAAACCTGCCCGATTTAACTTCAGGATACACTTTTGCTATCAACAGGTCGTAGTTTTGATTGTTAAATTCCATGGTACCTTTCAGGCCAACAAAAATCCTGCTGATGTAATGTTCATCTACCCCGGCACGCATTTTAAAACCATTCAGGTCATCTATCTGGCCAATGTTTTGCCCGGCTACAATGCTGCTGCCCACTTCCGCTTCAATGCTGGATAACAGGCCGCCTACCGGTGCTTTCACCACCAGGTTACTTAAATTTTCCCTCATCAGTTGCAGGTTTTTTTGAGAATGTTGCAGCGTACCTTCCAGTTGTTGCACCTGTAATTTTGAGTTCTCATTCTGGTAATCCTGTGATTCTACTTCAATACCTTTTTGATTGGTGAGCTTTTCAAATTCTCTTTTTGTTTTCAGGTATTCCTGCTCACTGATGATTTTATCTTTGTACAATCTTTCATTGCGGTCGTTGTTGTCTTTTGCCTGCGATACCTGGAAGTCAACATCATTGAGCGTACGCCTCAATCCAAATTTATCAGTCTTCAATTTCAGCCGGGTATTCTGCAGTTCATTTATCAGCCTGTTAATTTCTGTTTCCTGTTGCACAAATTCCATTTGCAGGCGGTTGTTCTCTAACTTTAAAATAACATCGCCCTGTTTTACGGTGTTACCGCCATCAATTACTTTTTCTTTTACATAGCCACCTTCAATGGCATCAATGCGGTAGGTTTTGATTGGTTGTACTACGCCACTAACTACAATAAATTCATCAAACACACCTTGTGTTACATCACTCACCGTAATTTTTTCTTTGTCTACATTCAGTTTGCTTCTTTTATCTGCAAAAGCCAACTGGTAAACCAGTAACCCTCCTACCACGGTGCTGCCTGCTATCCAAATAATGCGCTTAACTGTCCAGAATTTTTTTTCTAATTTTTTGTCCATTACTAATTTGATTATTTACTGATACACCCATGCCAATAGGTATGCCAAATAGCTAAATCCTTACCCAGCATATGTTTCGGGTTTATGTCTTTAATAAACTGTCCGATTTCGAACACCCGCTTGTACAGGAGCGAACAGGCTGTAAAAATTAGTGGAGAAAGAAATTATATTTTGATAATTTTAAACCGTTGTTGGTAAAAGGTTGTAAGGCACAGCAACTGCAAATTGCAATTAGGGATTGATATTTGAAAGGATGCATTAAAAATAGAATAAGAGAAAGCCAGTCAACAAAAAAAATATAGTTTACCAAACAGCAGTAATAAAATTATATGAACCCAAACATAGAAGGAAAGATTTTAATTGTAGATGACGATGCAGGTGTGTTAAGTGCGGCCAACCTTTTACTGAAAAGGCATTTTAAACAGGTTGATACAGAAAAAAACCCCTTGCGTATTCCCTATTGGGTTAACAGTGGTGGTTATGATGTAATACTGCTAGACATGAATTTTACCCGTGACATCAACAGCGGAAAAGAAGGGTTTGAATGGCTGGATAAAATACTTGATCTTGACCCGACCATTTCTGTAGTGTTGTTTACCGCTTATGGCGATATCGAAATGGCGGTTCGGGCCATTAAATTAGGTGCCAAAGATTTTGTATTAAAACCCTGGCAGAATGAAAAACTTGTTGAGACTTTAAGAAATGCCCTGCAAATTGCCAGAGAAGCGAAGGTGGCAAAAATAAAAATTCCAGAAGGCAAAACCAGAAAAAACAGCAGCCCACATTCTGAACATCCCTTTATTGGTAACAGCGAGCCAATACAGCAAATTTTAAATACCATTGAAAGGGTTGCTGCCACAGATGCCAACATTTTAATTTTGGGAGAAAATGGAACCGGTAAAGATTTGGTGGCAAAAAATATCCACCAGCAATCGCTGCGCAAAGACAAACCCTTTGTAACGGTTGATCTTGGTGCCATTTCAGAATCGCTGTTTGAAAGTGAATTGTTTGGCCATGTAAAAGGCTCTTTCACCGATGCCAAAGAAGACCGCATCGGCAAGCTGGAAGAAGCCGATGGTGGTACAATTTTTTTAGATGAGATTGGCAATATTTCTTTGCCCATGCAGGCTAAACTATTAACCGTTTTACAAAACCGTACCATCACCAAAGTGGGCAGCAACAAACCAAAACAAATTGATGTGCGACTGGTTTGCGCCACCAATAAGGCGGTATATAAAATGGTAGCTGATAATCATTTCCGGCAGGATTTATTGTACCGCATTAACACCATTGAAATTCAGTTGCCGCCACTGAGAGAACGTAAAGAAGACATTCCGCTACTGGCCGATTATTTTTTGCATGTGTACGCCAAAAAATACAACCGTTCTGTTGCTGCTTTAAATAGCACCGTTGTAAAGCAAATTCAAAAACACCAATGGCCGGGCAATGTTAGAGAATTGCAACATGCTATAGAACGTGCTGTTATCCTTTCGCAAAGCGATACCTTACAGCCGGAAGATTTTAAAGGGTTCAGACTGGCCAATGAAGATGCACACACCATGGAAACGCTGCAGCTGGAAGAGATGGAAGTGTTGCTGATAAAAAAGGCATTACAAAAACACAATGGTAATATTACAGAAACCGCCAGGGAACTGGGTTTAACAAGAGCATCGTTGTACCGGAGGCTGGAGAAGTATGGGATATAAAAGCCCCTATCCCCTAAAGGGGAATTTTGGTCAGAAGAGCAATCCTAATATAAATAGCCCTTAAATTTATGATTGTTGGTTTTTGTAACTTGTAATAATCATAAAGCGTTCGTTCATTAAAGAACAAAATGAAGAGATGGAAGAATAAATGTTTATTATAGGTTTAAAGTACCGCTCCTTCTCCTGCAGGAGAAGGAGATGGAAGATGAGGTAATAAGTATCACGAAAATTTGCCTAAGAAGTAAACAATCAATTATCAACTGACTACAAAAGCCCTCCTTTGGAGGGTGGGGAGGCCTTTTAATTATGTTATTTAAACGTTTTGCAATAGGATTAATTTGGAGGATAGTGTTGTTAATACTTTTATCAACAGGCCTGGTGTATTGCATATTACAAATTTACCTTGCTAAAGGAGATGCGGTTTATTGGCTTGGCAGCATCCTGTTATTTGGGTTGATTATTTACCGGGGTACTGACCTGTTTCATTACGCTAACTCAACCAACAGAAAACTAACCCGCTTTTTTGATTCAATCCAATATGATGATTTTAGTATTAAATTTTCTTCTGACAATACTTATGGAAAAAGTTTCCAGGCACTCAATAAGCAGTTCAATAAAGTACTGGAATCCTTTCGTAAAATAAGGGCGGAAAATGAAGCCAGTCTGCATTTGGTAAACACCATCATACAAAATGTACAGACCGGTTTATTACTGTATGACCAGTATGGCAGGATAGAATTAAGTAACAGTTCTGCCTGTAAGCTGCTTGGGTTTTACCGGCTAAAAAATATTTCGGAGTTAAAAGCCAATCACCTGGAGCTTGCTGAAAAATTATTATCAACTGCCGACAAACATTTTTTATACCAAAGTACCAATGGCCTGCAGGTATCTGTAAATATTGTAGCCATCCGTTCGGGCGGACAAATTAAAAACCTGGTATCCTTGCAAAACATACAACCGGAATTGCAGGAAAAAGAAGTGGAAGCATGGCAAAATTTAACCCGTGTATTGCGCCACGAAATTATGAATTCGCTCACCCCCATTTTATCACTTATCGGAACCATGAAGCATATTGTGGATAAGGAATTACCTGCATCGGCCAATGACAACGGTGCCCAGGATGATTTACAGGAAGCCTTGCAAACACTTGAAAGCAGGGGCATCGGCATGATCAACTTTGTGGATGGTTACCGGAGTTTTACCAGCATCCCCCCACCCTCTTTTGCAGAAATAGATATAGAACAACTGATACAAAGAATGGTAAATCTTTTACAGCCTGAAATGACAGTAGCCAATATCGGTTTTGTTATTCAAAACTCCACTGCGGGGAAATTGATATATGCAGACCCCGAACAACTTTCAATGGTATTGATTAACCTGGTTAAGAATGCCAAAGAGGCCCTGGACCATAGCAATAATCCCTGCATACATATTAAAAGCTACGCACAAAATCATTCCGTTTTTATTGAGGTAATTGATAATGGGCCGGGGATTGAGCCAGAGGCACTGGAAGATATTTTTATTCCTTTTTTTACAACCAAAGAAAATGGGTCAGGCATTGGCCTAAGTTTATCAAGACAAATCATTCAACAGCATGGAGGCTCTATCAAAGTATTTTCAGAATCAGGAAAAGGTTGCAGGTTTGTAGTTCAGTTGAAAGCTTAAGGCAGCTGTAAATTTGAACTAGCCACCACTTATTTCCTGCAATGTTCTACATTGGCGTTCTCCCAATTTTTTACCACTATTCGTTTTATTTTTTGTAAGCGGACTGTTCGCTGTTTTTAATAACTCCAATGCTGATTTTGCAAATGCGGCTCCCTCTTCTTTTTTATGCATGGCATCACAAATATGTGCTCCCAGTTCCGCATAATAATATTTTCCGGCCGTAAATCTTAGCAAGGTAACAGGGTAATTCTTTAAAAGTTGATAGGCGGTTTCTAATTGCGCTTCATCATTGCTGTTAAGCATTGTTTCCGCCAGCTTTAAATCTGTCATTGTGCTGGTACCGCTTCTGGAATTTTGCGCTATACAATAATTATTAACAATGGTATAATACTGCCCTGCCTTTTCGTATTGATGGAGTCTTAAATAATAATCACCCATTTTTTCCTGTGCCAGCAGTATGCTGGAATATTCTAAAGGAAAATCTTCTAATAACCTTGAAAGGATTGCCAGTCCTACGGCTTGTATATTTGGCTGAGCATTGTCTAACAACAAACAACCTTGAATCTGCAAAAATGCTGCCTTGTTATTTGCACCGCGGGCACGCTTTAAATGATCTTCAAAATTGCTGTCAATTTTTCCGTTCCAGGTTTTGTTGGTGTACCAATCGGTTTTTATCATGTTGATTTAATAAATAATTACATTCTGCACCCTGTCATTTTTTAGTGCAGGTATTTGTGCAAATATAATCCTATAAAGCTTAGTTAATAGCTTGGCAAAGAAAGGATCTCTATTAGATACTTTTATCTGAGGTTATACCCTTTTTTCCAAAAAAAATGTAAATCAATGCCCCAATAAATCCTGAACAAAAAACCAGTAAAAGCCAAAATATTTTTGTTATAGTTTCAGGAAATTTAGCGTACGCAATATCTACCAAAGTCTTTATCCAAAAGATAGCTGCTAAAAGTATAATTATTACAAGAAACCATTCATTTCCTGTAGGAATGCCGAACAAAAGATATTTCATGCAAAAATTTTTGAGTTAAAATAATTAGTGTAATCTAAATTTTATTAACTGTTAAACATATACCTCAAATAGTGTATTTTGTATCGGAGCTTCCACAGTTGAAAAACTGGCGAATGCTAAATTGGGTTGCAAAAAATGCATATGCTAAAAATTCCATCCATCCTATAATTGTTTCGTTGAGTGATGTAAGAATTAAGCAGTCGGTTAATGTTCGAGGAGTATCGGGCATCCAAAGTCGAGTACCTACAAATACTTATTCTTACCTAAACGAATTGAAAGTGGAGTAATACTTTAATCACAACGCCTCATCCACCAAATAAAGGATCGATTCATAGTTTTTCTTAACCGCATCAGACATGGCCATTTCGCAAGTTTTGGTAGAAGAATAATAACTGGCATATTGTTGTTCATTTACTTCTATTGCTTCCGGATGTGTGGCAGAGGCTGCTAATTCAGGCAACAAAAAACCACGGTCACCGGCCATGCCGCAGCAACCGGTATTTTTTGGCACTGTAACACTGGCAGCAAAATGATGGGCTATATTAATAAACTTATGGCTTGTCTTCATTTTCTCTAATGAACAAACGGAGTGGAGCACAATGTTATTTTTTTGTTGTTTCACTACCGACAACGGCATCACCTTATCATGTAAAAAATCAACACTGTCAAGTATGGTCAGCTTATCAAATTTTTGTTTATTGGCTTCATTAAGCAAAGGCCGCAAATGATGCAATGTATACGCACAGGAACTCACGTCAATCACAACAGGAAATGTGCCTTCCCTGCTGCTCTGCCATAGTTTTTCAATGATGTTATTTGCTGTAAACTGGTGAGCAGCTTTGTATCCTTTGGAAGAAAAGATCTGGCTGCAGCAACTGCCTGCTGCCTTCTCTAACACTACCACATCAATGCCTGATTTGCCGCAGATACTCATAAAGGTTTGCAAGATATTTTTCTCTTTGTCTTTATAAGAACCTAACATTCGGGATATGCAACTGGGAAAATAAACGATGGTAGTTGTAGCAAGGTTGGTCAACTGGTTGTTTGTTTTTAAAACAGATAAATCCGGAGGATAGCTGATTTGTGCAGACCACAGCGGCATGGCAGGAATAATTTTTTTAATCCCTTTGGTAAGCCTGGTCATGGCATTTTTACCCAATACTTTGTTGAACGCAAAGCCCATTTTTAAAGCCGCCCTTGCACCCCACTCTATCGTTTTAAAATGTGTTGCCACCCACAATGCCATTTTGTTGGCGCTGGCAGAATGATTTTCTCTTCTCAGTCGCTTTACCAGGTCGCCTGTATTGATATCCACGGGGCAGGCAGTGGCACATAAGCCATCCACCGCACAGGTATCCAGCACATCATACTGAGATTGATTAAGAAGCAATTTATAGTTGGCTGTATCGCCCTCAAGCTCCAGTTTTTTCAGTGCTCTCCGGATAACAATTCTCCGTCTTGGTGTGGCAGTAATATCCCGGCTCGGACATTTGTGTTCGCAGTAACCGCACTCAATACAGGTGTCCACTTCTTCTTCCACCGGTGGCAATTCTTTGAGGTTTTTAATGTGCCCGTTCTTATCCTCATTAATGATCACGCCTGGGTTTAGTAACCCGGTGGGATCAGCCGCCTGCTTTACCTTTTTCATAATCGCATACGCATCTCCACCCCATTCTGTTTCTACAAATGGCGCCATATTTCGGCCGGTGCCATGCTCTGCTTTCAAAGTACCGTTGTATTTATCAATCACCAGCGCAACTACCTCCCGCATAAAATGATCATACCTTGTAATCTCTTCAGGTGTATTGAAAGACTGTGTAACAACAAAATGAATATTGCCATCTTTGGCATGACCAAAAATGATGGCGTTGTTGTACTGGTATTTTTTAAAAAGTTTTTGAAGATCGACAATGGCATCTCCCAGTTTTTCAACCGGAAAGGCAATGTCTTCCAGTATCACCGTTGTGCCGCTCGCCCTTACTGCACCCACTGCCGGAAAAAGTCCTTTGCGAACTTTCCATAAAAAATCCTGCTCTGTTTTATCACTGGTAAATACAGGCGCATTGTATAAAGAAAGGTTAGCAGTTGATTGCAAAAAAGCACTTACTTTTTCTTCCAGCACCGTCCAGCTGCTTTCCTGAAATTCTATCAGTAAAGCGGCTGCATCTTCCGGCAATGTTTTTACAATGGCGGGCATGCCGGGTAAATTTTCAACGGCACGCAGCGATGCCCTGTCCATCAGCTCTACCATTACAGCGCCTGCATTGGTAAGCGGTACAATAGCCTGGCAGGCATCATAAATATTGGGGAAATATAAAAGCGATGTTAACTTAAACGGATGGTCAGGAACTGTTTCCAGCACCGCTTCTGCAATAAAAGCAAGTGTGCCTTCTCCGCCAATTAACAGGTGTGCTAAAATATCCAGCGGATGTTCATGATCTATAAAAGCATTTAAAGAATAACCGACTGTATTTTTAGTTTGGTATTTTTTGCGGATAGTATGGTACAGGTCTTCCTTTACACTGATCTCTTTTTTAATATCACAAAGTTGTGTAAATAATTCAGGGCAATTTTTTTCAAAACGCTCATAATCAGGTTGCGATTCTGTGGTAAACATTTTACCATCCGGCAAAATAAAGCGAATGTATTTTGTAGTGTGATAAGAATTGAGCTTTACGCCACAACACATGCCACTGGCGTTGTTGGAAAGAATGCCTCCCATCATGGCAGCACTGATGCTGGATGGATCGGGCCCTATTTTTTGATTGTATTTTTTTAAGTACGCATTCACCATGGCACCGGTAATGCCGGGTTGCACACGTACTGAATTACCCTCCCCTTCTATCTTTATTTTATTCCAGTGCTGGCTGAGATCAACCAGTATTCCATCGGTAATGGATTGGCCCGAAAGACTTGTACCACCGGTACGAAAGACCAACGGAATATTATGTTGTTGCGAAAATTGAAACAATGCAATGATCTCGGCTTCATTGATAGGCTGCACAATTGCTTTGGGAACGAGGTGATAAAATCCTGCATCTGAGGCAAAGGATACGAGGTCGATATACCTTGACTTTACCCGGTTGCCGGGAATTATTTGCTGTAATGCTGCTATCATTTTTCCTGCGGTAATGAATTTAAAAGCAAGATAGGTTGCTTTTTCTTTATCTAAACTTAATAGCTTTAAATTATCCATTTATAAAATCATTGAACAAACTGGTTACTGCTTATTTTGACGTACTATCAGGAATTTTTTATAGTAAATTGAATGTACTGATATTAAGTTTTTTGAAAAGCCTGTAGGGCTGAAACTTTGGTAATCCTGTCAGTATTTTATAATACTAAGTCCCATAGGGGCGGTATTTTTTTCATCATTCATAAAACTCAAACAAATATCTATCTTCAAAGGCAACATCAAAATCAGTAAGCATTTTTATATACTCCTCCTTAAAGGTTTTAGTACTATGATG
>JANXSR010000179.1 GCA_025352625.1 Ferruginibacter sp. | reverse complement strand
CAGCAGCGTTGCCGCCGTTTGCAGATAGTTCGTTTTTTTGGCAAGCTGCCATAGCAATGCAAATGGCAAGTGCTGCTAATGCTGACTGTAGTGTCGAAATTGAAAGTGTTTTCATAATTTTTTTTAATTTTAGTTTATTGAATTTATCTGGTTAATTTTAGCAGATACATAGATTGGTAAATACTGTGAAATCATTTGTAACCATATTTCAATAAAAAAAATACCCCCGGTAACCGGGGGTAAAGAAAAGTATGTAAGGAGACACTTTTTATGGCATTAAGTGTTTTACTTTTATAAGAAACCAGGAACTAACCTTTTGATGATAAGGATTGTTTTTATCAGAATGAATTTTCTCGAAAAGAGGAATGGCTTTTGCAGGCTCATTGTTTGCAAGATAACTTAGGGCAAGATAATAATCAATATCCTCTTCAAAGTAATGAGTGTTATCCGTTTTATTTTTTTGTTGTAATGTTATAAAGGCATCTATTGCTTTTGCCGGTTGATGTTGACTAAGAAATGCATTGCCTGCAAAAAAATAATCCTTCGTGTCAGGGATTTTGGCTGAATTGAATTGCTCAATAACCATATTCATATTCGCATTCTTGAAAGCATCTTCTATTTCGGAATTTATTTGCCCTCTCGATTCATGTAAGTTAAAGGCAGTATAGGTTTCATTAAATAATTTTTTTGGCGAAAGGGTTAAGTATTGATATGCTTCAACTGAGCCCAGCACTAAAATTACTATTGCAGCAATCCGGGCAGTGTATTGAATCATTTTTCTAACTACACCACCTGTGTTGGATGTATTGTTTTGTTTTAGTTCTTCCATCATTTCTTGATGGATAAAACTCACTTTATTTTTTAACCCATAACTTTTTATAGCATCCTTTGCCAAACCAAGTTGCTGCAACTCTTCTCTTACATCAGCATTGTCTTGGATACTTTTCTTTATAGCATCTAATTGTCCTCCTTCCAAATCACCATCAAGATATTGGATAAGTAATTCTGTTGTAGTAAAATTGTTATTCATACGCCAGTATTGATTTAAGGTTTTTTGCCAACTCAGGTTTTTCAGCAATCATTTGTTCTAATTGCTTCAGGCATTTGTATTTTTTGTTTCTTACCACTTGTTCATTTTCAAAGGCAGTTACATTCACAATTTCTTTCATGGGCAGGTTATCAAAGTAAAAAGCTAATAATATTTTTTTACATGTTTCTCCCAATGTGTCTACTAACGTCATCAATTTGTCTTTCAATTCCCGGTGAATGATGTAGTGACTTATATCCATGTCCATTGTTTCCTTTTCTTTCTCAAATTTTTCATCTCTTAATTTTGCTCTACCTCTTTTCTTTAATTCATTGAGCCAGATATTACGTGTGAGCGAATACAAAAATGTACTGACACTGCTTTCGCCTCTGAACTTACCTTTTTTTACCAGGTCGATAAAGGTGCAAACTACTTCCTGAAAAATATCTTCTGCATCTTCATCACTCCCACTATTTTGTTTTATATAGATTGCGGTGCTTTTAAACTGTGTTCTATATAATTCTCTGATGGCTTCATCAGAATTGCTTTCTGAACGCAGCACTTGTAAAAGGGTATTATCCAAATAGTTCTTCCTTATTTCCATCCTTGCTGTAATATTTAGTAAATAGTAAGTACCAAAATGTAATCAAATATCATTTTTAATGAAAAATCACTTTCTATCACAAATTTATAGATATAAATTTCAGGTTAGTGATATCAACTACAATTAGTTGATGGCAAATAACTAAAATCGAGTTTTAGTTATCAGGAAAATTAAAATTATTTATGTTACTTAATTAACTGGAAGAGTGTTTTAACTAAAACCTGGACCGTCCTTTTGATTACATGGCTTTAAAAATTATTACAATCGTATATTTACAACTAACATAAATTTCTCAGGATATTTACTTTTCTGGATTTCAGTATTTTTTACTTATGAAAAATGCCTTCAGCAAAATACTGCCTTTCTTTTTCATTACAGGTTTTATATTGTATTGGATAAGTATTTTTATTTTGGCTATGCCTCCTAATGTTGTAAAAGGTTTTATAACTGATAGGGCTCCTAGATATACTTCATTGTTTGGAAATTCATGGAATTTTTTTGCACCACCATATACCTACTATAATCGCTTATACTACATCATACGGGAGAAAGCTCATCCAAATAAAGTTGATACCATAGAAGTGATTGAAAATATATCCAAACAAAAACAACATAATGCCCCTTTTAACCAAAAAGAAAATATTATTGATCATTTAATTAATCATGATGTGGGCATGATCATTTATATTGTTTGGAATGACAAAAAAAGGCCTTCAGAGAGTGAACCCGGAACAACAGACTCTACTTACATAGCCAATGCAATAGCCGCAGTTGCAGAAAATAGTAATTATCTAAATAGCAAGGCTACACTTTTTAGTTATGGTAATGTTGTATTGAAAGAAAATAAAATTGATACAGCAGGGAAAGAAATAAAAATAGTAATTACACAAACTAAGATAAATCCCTTCAAAAATATGAGCGATACAACATCCCTTCAAAAGGAAATCATCTTTATTGAAACATCTTATAACCCAATTAAAAGATGATAATTGAGCATATGGGATATTATGCAGATAAATTGCAGCAGAAGAATTACAAATCTTTTTACCTTTCTTTTTTACGGGTAGCAATAAGTATTTGGTTATTAAAGGAGGTTGTTATCAATTGGTCAGCGATGGATATATTATATGGTTCCTCTACTTTTGTTACGCTTAAGTCTAATTTAATAAGCAGGATTCCTGGTGGAGGATTGACGCTTGTTCGTACGTATTATTTATGGGTAATAGAGTTTTATATAATAGTTATATTATTAAATATTTTAGGCATTGGTAGATGGTTCACTGCTTTATTACTTTTTTTAATGGTGGATTTTCTTGAAAAAATGAACACGTCATTTGTAAATGGTGGAGATAAGATGGTAAGGCTTATTTTACTCTACATGATATTCGCCAATTCGTACCAGTATTTTGTATTATATAAAAATAGAAAGGAAGTAAGCGAAAAAGGAAAGCTGAAAAATCTTATCAGTAACCTTGCTGCAGTATCCATTATGCTACAGCTTTGTGTAGCTTATTTTGGTTCGGGTATTGCAAAAATAAATGATACTTTTTGGTTGAATGGAGAAGCTACTTATTATGCTTTGTCTATGGAAAGATTTGTAGGTACATCACTCAATAAATACATTGTTCAACAAAAATGGATCGATTATCTTACTAATTATGGTACTATAATTTTTGAACTTTTTTTTCCTATACTGATTTGGATAAAAAAGATGCGAAAACCTTTATTAATAACAGGTGCCATTTTTCATATGTGTATTTATATTTTCATGATGATCTATGGTTTTGAAATTGTTTTTATTTTGATTTACGGATTATTTCTGCCCAACAAAATGCTGGTAGATTTTTCACAAAAAATAAAGTCTTTCTTTTGGAAGGAGGAATTTTTCAAGGCGTGATTCTTTTTATATTTTATTCTATCATTTTCATAAAATTCTTCCTTTGCTTTTTAGCGATAATCCTATTCGTTTAAAAACTGTATCCCAATTTCTCTGTTAACTCTTTTGGTAAGGCTGGCAATTTTCTTCTATCAATTAAGAAGCTGTTCAATTGAGCAATTTCTTTAAAAATAAAATGCTTGTCCATAGCAGCCTTTAAATAACCGGCTCCGCTGCTACCTCCAGTACCAATTCTGGTTCCAATCATTCGTTGTACCATGTTTAGGTGGCGGTGCCTCCAATTTCCTAACTGACTGTCGATTGCCAGCAAAGACTCCAATAACTGAAAGGGTAATTCAAGCATAGGGTATCCCCGATACAACAGTATAAACAATGCATTTCGGCAGGCCTTAGCAGTTAATTGCCTGTTTACATTTGGGCCGTCATCATAAAAAATTTGTTTAAAAAAAACTTCGTTATTTTTTTCTGCATCAGCTAAACCAGTTATATAAATTTGTTCGTACTCCTTAAAAAAATGTAGTGGTTGGTCACCTCCTGATACGGGTTTGTAATTTATCCATAATGATTTGTTGTCAAGAAAGGGCATTCTTTCTAACCAGGTATTTAGCAATAATATTACTGAGTTTAATTTTTCAGCTTCCTTAATAGTAGCAATCTCATTTTCTTTTAACTGCGAGGTGTAGTATTCCTGTCCATGCCGTTGTTCAAATTGCAACCCCAGTGTTGCTTCCAGCTTTTTAAACTGCCAGCTTTGAAAACCAGAGGCGGGTCGCAACATATCTCTGAAATCAAGAAAGTCCATTGGTGTCATAGTCTCAATAATATCTATTTGCTGCACCAATACTTTTAATATAGTAACTACTCTTTGCAAACGATGTACTACAGTTTGCAGATCTGCGGAGTTGTCATCTAACCCAGGCTTAGATAATGTATCAATAACAGCATCCACTTCAAATTGAATTTGTTTAAACCACAACTCATAAGTTTGGTGGATAATAATGAACAACATTTCATCATGTGCCGGTAACTGGCCTGGCCTAAAACTCTCTGGTTGCTGGGCACCTAATATTTTATCTAATTGAAGGTAATCACCATAATGAACCGTAGAATTTTTCATAAATATTATTTAGTTGTTAAAGAAAAAATATCAAGGGCAGCAGACTGAAAATTTATAATTTCATAAATAGTACTAAGAACTTGTTTGTATTTTAATAAGTAGAGTCTATTACCTCTCAGTGAATCCCGGAAATTATTTGAGCAATAAAAATCGATCGTTGAATTGTTAACATTGATAGCAGTTATTTACCTTATCAATATTGTAGTACCTTTTAAATCAACTGTTTTACCTGTCTCTATATTAGTATAACGCAACATCCAAACATAGGTGCCGGGATCCTGAGGGTTGCCTTTAAATGTGCCATCCCATTTATTTCCCCAATTATGGGTCTCAAATATTTTTTGGCCTCCTCTATTGTAAATTATAAATAGAAGATCTTTTGATTTGTAAGCATTGGTAGGGTAGAGGTAGTCATTCAATCCATCACCATTTGGTGAAAATGCTTTAGGAATTGCAATGTAACAATTGCCCACTACCCTGATGGTATTGTTTGCCGTATCTGAGCAACCAATATTATTGGTTACAATCAGCTGAACTGGTATATCCTGGGTATTATTTGAAGCTGAATAAAATTGTGTAGGTGGGGTCTGTAATGTACTGATGTTTCCATTTCCAAAATTCCATGCCCAGGTAGGGTTTAGATTATTAGAACTATTATTTGTAAATGTTGCAGGATCACCGGGGCAAACGACAGATGTTCCTTCAAAAGCGGCCTTTAGTTCATTGTTTAAATCAATGGTTGCAGTAGCTGTATCACTACAGATTCCATTGCTTACAATTAACGTAGCCTGCTTTTGACCGAATACGGTATAGGTAATTGATGTATCTTTTGCTACGCTGGTAATTGTATTGTCAAAATTCCAATGCCAGCTATTTACTCCGTTGCGTCCATCATGCGAATACAGAATCTTATCAATTATACAACCATATTGAATACTTGTTTTAAATAATGCAGATACGGTATCCTTAGTTGTAAAAAGTAAAGTTGCGCCAGCTGGTGTTTCTTTACCACACTCATTAATGATTGTATTACCATCTGTGCCAATTTTTAATTGGATACTAAAACTGCCTGCCTGTTGTATTGGAGCTGATAATTTCACCAATATAATATTTGTCAATCCATCTGTATTGCATACGCCTGTTGCACCGGCAACAGCTACCAATGAGTTGCCTGTTACAATAAAATCACTTCCATCAGCGGCAATGGAACTACATCGCATGGGATCCCGGAAAGACAATTGTAACACATCAGGGGCACAGCCAATTTTGGATAAGTTGTCCATTGGAGTAGGAACCAATGGAAATACTGTTAGGGCTAATGTATCCGAGGAAGGAATAAAATTATCACAATTGTCAAGCAAATTATCATTTGCCCTTACCGTGATTTTATAATTGCCCGGTGGCAGAGGACTGCCGAGCGTTAATACAACAGAATCCATATCGAAACTATTAGAGCATCCAACACCTGTGGCACTGACAATAGAAGTAATGGCAGGCGTTAAAATAAAATCGCTGCCATCGGCATTTAAACTGCTGCACTTCATTTTTTTGTTGAGCTTTATAGCTATTTTAGTACCGTCACAGGCGGCTCTTGCTGTGGAAATGTGCGGATCAACCGGGTCAGTAATGTTGGCCGTACCTCCACCAAACGTTAACGTGTAACCGCTTTGCGAATCACCAGAAAAATGACTAATCAGTAAAAGGTATTGATGCCCAAGCATAAGGGCTGGCATACGACTAAATAATGGAATCCCATAGCCTCCGCAATTTGTTAAGCCGGTTCCTGCTGAACTTGCACCTGTATTGCCAGGCTCTCCACTCCAATTGCATGCTACAAATAAAGAGGCATCTGTATATATATCTGCTGGATTTTTGTTGGTGACATCAAATAACTGCGAGTCATAATCATCTCCTAGGTTTTTAGGCGATAGTGTAAAACTTAAAGAGCCGGCAGAAAAACAGGTAAATTTATACCAGTATGGATTTATATCTGTAATGCCATCACGGCTGCAGGGGCCGGGAACCGCTTTGCCTCCGCATACAGGAACAGAGCCTTGTGTAAAAGTAGCAGTGCCACAAACAGGAAAGGCCGATCCCGGGTTCTGCCCTAAGTCAGTGCAGGTTTGTGTATATCCATTTCTTGCAACAACACAAAATAGAACAAGAAAAATAAATTTATTTTTAATCATAACTGTTATCAAAGTTAAATAAAGGATACTTTAATCAGTCATTTAAACATTAGTTGGCTTGAGTGGTAAAGCAAGAACTTTTATAATAGCCCCTCTTGGTTTTAAAACCCGGCTGGTAATTGAAAAAAAATGAACCTGGCTAGTTTATGCTAGCAGGCTATTTTAAATGCTTTTATTATTTAAAGTTACGTGGCGGTTTAAGAAAGAATTTTTCGGTCAAATATTTTGCGATGGATATTCTTTATAACTTGTATTTATGAAAAACAAAAGCAAAATCATTATTTCTATTTTTTGGTTACTGGGTTTAACAGACTTTGTCGCCAATACTTATAGTATACCAATGTTGGCTATGGTTGTAAAGCCGCTGTTAATGCCCTGCCTGTCGTATTTATTTTTAACAGAAACAAATTTTGTAAAAGTAAATAATAGCCGCTTATTATTAGTAGGTTTAATATTTTGCTGGCTTGGTGATGTGTTATTGATGTTTGAATATAAAGATACAATATTCTTTATTTTGGGATTGGCGGGTTTTTTAATCGGGCACATTTTTTACATACTTTATTTTAGTAAACTAAGTACAGTGCCTCAGAAATTAAAGGAAAAAAAGATGATGATGTTGTTGCCTGTGTTGCTATATGTTTTGTTGTTATTGTATATTTTATATCCTTCATTGGGAGATCTTAAAATTCCGGTAATAGTTTATGCCATTGTATTGGCAAGCATGTTATCTATGGCCCTGTGGCAAAGCCAAAAAATTGATTCAGCAATAGCCAAACTTTTTATTGCAGGTGCAATTAGTTTTGTTTTATCGGATAGCTTGCTTGCGCTTAATAAATTTTATCACCCATTTAAAGCTGCTGGGTTTTTAATCATGTTTACTTATTGTTTGGCGCAATACCTGATAGTATTGGGGGGTATTAAAATATTTCGAAAAAATAGCAGTTAATCAGCTGAATGGGTATTGCGTTTACCTATTTTATTTTTGCCTTTATCTCCTGCAATTTTAATAACGCCTCCACAGGAGTTAAACGGTTGATGTCAACGGCATTCAGTAAAGAACGTATCTCCTCAAAAGTAACAGAATGAGCATCAAAAATGCTAAGCTGCACTTTGGGGGTGCTTAAAGTTTTAACGGTCTGATCCAGGCTGACACTACTCTCTGTGCTATTCCTGCTCTTTTCTAATTGAAGTAATATCTCGTTGGCTCTGTCAATTAATTTTGGAGGCATACCTGCCATACGGGCCACATGTATACCAAAACTATGAACGCTGCCACCAAGGGCTAACTTGCGTAAAAAAATAATTTTATTGCCTACTTCTTTATTGGTAACATGGTAATTTTTTACACCGGGTAATTTATTCTCCAGTTCATTCAATTCATGGTAGTGCGTAGCAAACAATGTTTTGGGTTGATTGCTGCTTTTATGCAAATATTCAACTATACTCCATGCAATTGAAATACCATCATAAGTTGATGTACCTCTTCCAATTTCATCCAATAAAATCAGGCTTCGGGATGTAATGTTATTGATGATGCTGGCAGTTTCATTCATCTCAACCATAAAGGTACTTTCGCCACCACTAAGGTTATCGCTGGCTCCAACCCTAGTAAATATTTTATCTGTCAGCGGAATTTTTGCATCTCTTGCCGGAACAAAACTTCCCATATGAGCCATTAGGGTAATCAATGCAGTTTGCCGCAGAATGGCACTTTTACCACTCATATTTGGCCCCGTTAATATAATGATCTGCTGCGTAGCCGGATCCAATATAATATCGTTGTCAATATAACTTTCACCAACAGGTAAGTGCCGTTCAATAACAGGGTGACGGCTGCCTTTGATGTCTAAAATATGACCATCATTTAACAGGGGCTTTTTGTAATTGTATTGCAATGCATTGTTGGCAAAGCAGGTAATGCAATCCATTGTTGCCAGCACATGACCGTTCACCTGCATAGGGGCAATATAATCCTGCAACTCATTCAATAGCTTTTCAAAAAGTTGCATTTCTATCTGCAAAATTTTATCCTCTGCACCAACAATTTTTTCTTCGTATTCTTTTAACTCAGGCGTAATGTACCTTTCTGCATTAGCCAATGTCTGCTTGCGTATCCAGGTGTTGGGCACTTTGCTTTTATGCAGATTGGTTACTTCCAGGTAATAACCAAACACATTGTTGAAACTTATTTTTAATGAAGATATACCGGTAGCGAGCGCTTCTTTTTGTTGCAGTTCTATCAGGTATTCCTTTCCTCCGCTGGATATTTTTCTTAGTGCATCCAGTTCTTCATCAATGCCAGGTGCAATCATGCCTCCTTTAGAGGCCAGTGCAGGAGGGTTTTCACTAATCTCCCTCACAATTTTATCAACAATATAAACACAGGGATTTAATGAATCGCCGAGCCGTTGCAGGTAACCATTGGTAAGTGTTGAACAAATTGTTTTAATAGCCTGTACCTGTTGCAATCCTTTGGCAATTTGTAATACTTCTCTTGGGTTTACTTTTTTTAAAGGTACTTTGCTCACCAGTCTTTCAACATCCCCTGCCTGCTTAACATGTTGCGTAATTTTATTTCTTGTATCTACTTCTTTAATAAAAAATTCTACGGTATCTAACCGTTCCTGAATTTTTGTAAGGTCATTTAAAGGCAGCACCATCCAGCGTTTAAGCATACGGGCTCCCATTGGAGATACAGTATTGTCAAGTACTTTCAATAAGGTATTGCTGCCGTCTGCACCGCCAAATAATTCTAAATTACGAATGGTAAAACGGTCCATCCACAAATGCTCTTCCCTGTCTATACGCTGTATAGAAGTAATGTGGCCAAGGTTAGGATGCTCTGTATCTTTTAAATAATGCAGAATGGCGCCGGCTGCAATAATACCTTCATGCAAACCTTCTATACCAAAACCTTTAAGGCTGTGTGTGCCAAAATGTTTTAATAAACTTTCTTGTGCATAAGCTTCGGCAAATACCCACTCATCCAACGCATAGGTGAAAAATTTAGTGCCAAAATATTCTTTAAAAAACTTTTGCCGGTTTCTTTGAAAAACTACTTCTGCAGGCTTAAGGCTTTGCAGTAATTTATCTGCATATTCCTTGTCGCCTTCTGCAATAAAAAATTCACCGGTGCTGATATCTAAAAAAGCAATACCTGTTTTATTCTCTTCAAAATGGATGGCCGCTAAAAAATTGTTGCTGTTATGCTCAAGTAATTTATCACTTGTGGCTACTCCCGGAGTTACCAGTTCTGTTACCCCACGTTTTACAATTCCTTTGGCCATTTTTGGATCTTCCAGCTGATCGCAAATAGCTACCCTATAGCCGGCTTTTACAAGTTTGTGCAAATAAGTATCTAACGCATGGTGTGGAAAACCAGCTAATTGTGAGGAGTTTGCATCGCCATTATTTCTTTTGGTTAATGTAATGCCCAACACAGTAGAGGTTGTAACAGCATCCTGACCAAAGGTTTCATAAAAGTCACCCACCCTAAATAACAAAATGGCATCAGGATACCTGGCCTTGATAGCATTGTGTTGTTGCATTAAGGGTGTTTCTGCTGTGGCTTTGGCCATTACAATATATTGTTTATCGTTTTTTGTTTATTGTTCGGGACGGCGCAAAAATAGGGCTTTACTTAGTTTGTGACAATGTTTATGCAGAATGTGAATTACTTTTGCGCATAATTTTTTGGAATGAGAAAATTGAGCATGGAGGAACTTAACCGGTTAACAGTAGATGAGTTTAAACAATCGGAGAAGATACCGGTAATTGCGGTGCTGGAAAATATTCGCAGCGCTTATAATGTTGGTAGTGTTTTTAGAACAGCCGACGCATTTTTGCTGGAAGCAATTTATATATGTGGATATACTTGTGTACCCCCTCATAAAGAAATTAAGAAAACAGCACTGGGGGCAGAGGATACCGTTACGTGGAAACATTTTGACAATACTAATTTAGCAATACAAGAATTACACGAATTGGGATACACTGTATTTGCAGTAGAACAAGTTGAAGGCAGTACATTGCTGAATAATTTGCAGTATAAAGTGAATGATAAAATAGCTGTGATTTTTGGCAATGAAGTAACCGGTGTAGAACAAAGCACCATTCAGCAATGTGCCGGTTGCATTGAAATACCGCAGGCCGGTATGAAGCATTCACTGAACATTGCTACTGCTGCAGGTGTTGTGTTGTGGGAGTTGGTGAGGAAGCAGCCCCTATCCCCTAAAGGGAGACAAGGAGAATAGTTTTAAGGTTGCCAACCTTTGCAAAGAGAGTAACAAATTATTAGTACACCACAAAGATTAGAGACTTTGGTAATGCACAAGAAGTTCATCCCCTGAAGGGGAACAAGGCAAGCGGATTATAATTGAGGATTTAACATTTAATTGAATGAGCAGTATAAAGAAATATTTGAGTTTAGTAAAGTTTAGTCATACCATTTTTGCAATGCCTTTTGCAATTATTGGATTTTTTTTAGGAATAAAATCTCCGACAGGATTATATACCGGGCAATCAAATTTAAATATGACACTAGGCTGGGGTTATGACATTACAAATTTTGTAATCTGGCAAAAAATTGTATTGAAATTTCCCCTTGTTATTCTTTGTATGATTACTGCCCGTTCTGCTGCCATGGCATTCAACCGCTATCTTGATAGTCACTTTGATGCAAAGAACCCACGTACTGCAATCAGGGAAATTCCTGCTGGTATCATCTCTAAAGAAAGTGCTTTACGTTTTGTTATTATTAATTGTATTGTTTTTACCATTGCTACTTTATTTATAAACAAGATCTGCTTTTTCTTATCGCCGGTGGCATTATTTGTTATTTTATTTTACAGTTATACCAAACGCTTTACACCGCTTTGCCATTTGATATTGGGAGTTGGTTTAAGTCTTGCACCCATTGGTGCTTATTTAGCTGTTACAGGGGCATTTGCTTTTTTACCCATCTTATTTTCATTTGCTGTAATTTTTTGGGTAAGTGGGTTTGATATTATTTATGCGTTGCAGGATGTAGAGTTTGACCAATCGCAAAAATTATTTTCTATGCCTGCATGGCTGGGTAAAGCAAAAGCCCTGAAGGTATCTGAATTATTGCATGTGCTCTCAGCAGGTTGTGTTGTATTTGCTGGCCTGTATGGTCATTTTGGATGGTGGTATTGGACGGGCATTGCTGTATTTATAGGGATGTTGATTTATCAGCATTCAATTGTAAAACCAAATGATCTCAGCAAAGTAAACATTGCTTTTATGACAGCTAATGGTATTGCATCAGTGATCTTTTCTGTTTTTGTTTTGCTTGATATTTTTTTACACCATCATAGTAATTCCATTTTTTAAATCTACTCATGGCAAGAATATTAGCAATTGATTACGGAGGAAAAAGAACGGGGTTGGCTGTAACAGATCCCATGCAAATCATTGCAACCGGATTAAGTACGATTGATTCCAAAGAACTGATTCCTTATCTAAAAAAGTATTTTGTAACAGAATCAGTTGAGCTCATCATTATAGGCCTGCCAAAAAACTGGGACGAAAGTGATACACACGGAACACCCCTGGTTGAAGCTGCCATCAAAAAATTAAAAAAAGAGTTTCCTTTGATAGCGCTTAAAACAGTAGATGAGCGCTATACTTCCAAAATGGCTAAAGATGCTATGTTACAAATGGGTATGAAAAAAAAGGATCGGCGAATTAAGGGCAATGTCGATATTATTGCGGCTACCATTATATTGCAGGAGTACCTTCAAAGTATTCAATAAATAAAATAATTGTAATTTTGCTACTGAAATTGAGTTAATTAATTTAGCAGGAAAGAAGAAAACAGTTAAATTTTTTTTTGCATAATTTTTTCCACTTTCACCATAATAAAAATTACCATTTATAAAATAGAAAATGATTTTACCAATAGTAGCATACGGTTCGCCGGTTTTAAGAAAAGTTTGTAATGATATAGATGCAGGTTTTGCCGGTTTAGAAAAACTGATTGCAGATATGTGGGAAACGATGTATGCAAGTAATGGTGTGGGTATAGCAGCTCCGCAGGTTAATAAAAACATTCGCTTATTTATTATAGACAGCGAACAGATTTTTATAAATATGGATGAAGAGGACGATGAGAATTATCCGGATGAACCCGGTTTTAAAGGCGTGTTTATCAATGCTCATATTACTGAACTAAATGGAGAAGAATGGAGCTACACAGAAGGCTGCCTTAGCATTCCAAAAATACGGGAAGATGTTTCCCGTAAAGAATCGGTAACATTAAGTTATGTGGATGAAAATTTTGAATCTCATATCAAGACATTTAATGGTATTACAGCTAGAGTCATCTTGCATGAGTACGACCATATTGAAGGTAAGCTGTTCATAGACTACATCAAACCTCTTAAAAGAACTTTATTAAAAAGAAAACTGGACGATATTTCAAAAGGTAAGGTGCAGGTTGATTACAGGATGGTGTTTCCAAAGTAAATTTTTGTAAAAAATCTTAAGGCAATTCAATATTTTCATTCTAATATTAAGTTGGTATTGGTTGCATTGTAATAATTTGGAGGTATGATAAGAAAGATCATTCCTGTTTTTTTTAGCCTGATATTATCTTTAGCCGGTAGTGCACAGGATAGCAGTATGTTGGTTGGTAAAAAAATAATTACCCTAAGTGAAGTTGTGTTAAATAATAAATTGAATGTGCCTGCATTTATAGAGCGTATTAAAAACGACACAAGTTTTTATAAAGCCTTTCGTAATCTTCGTATACTTAATTATACATCTATTAATGATGTACGGATGTTGGATAAAGATAATAATAGCCAGGCATCGTTATACAGTAAAATTAAACAGTTAAGGGATAGTAATTGCAGGCGGATGGAAGTGTTGGAGGAACAAAGCACAGGCGACTTTTACAATGATGATCATCAATATAATTATTACACAGCTCAAATGTATGCGTCGCTTTTTTTTACCCCCGGTGTGATTTGCAACGAAGATAATATTGTTGCAGGTTCAACTTTTAGCACGGCAGGAAAAAGCGGACTGGAAAAGCATAAAGAACAATTAAAAATGTTGTTTTTTAATCCCGGAAAAAAAATTAATGGGCTTCCATTTATTGCTGATAAAACACCTATTTATGATGATGATATGGCCGATGCGTACGATATGAATGTGGACATGGACGAATACAATAAAACCAGTTGCTATATTTTGAAACAAAAAGTAAAACCCGGTAAAGAAAGTAAAGTAGTAATTGACGAGATGACTACCTGGTTTGATGATAAAACATTTGAAGTAGTAGCACGTAATTATAGCTTAAGTTATAATGCCGGTGTATACGATTTTAAAGTAAAAATGGAAGTGCAAATGACGCATATGGGAGATTATCTCGTTCCTGCCCTCATACGCTACAATGGAAACTGGAAGGCTATTTTTAAAAAACGGGAGAGAGGCGTGTTTACTGCAACATTATTTGATTTTAGATGAGAATCAGTTTTTGATTTAATATATTCGGTAGTATAAAAATGTATTTCAGTAGGTTGTAAAAATGCTCTTTGTATTACGATTTTTCGATTCTTACAATCCTTTCTACTCTCCTAAAAGTTTTACGAAATGTACTGAGTTAAGAATGGAAATAGGCGACAATGTTTATATCATAATCCTCTACTATACGATTAATATAATAGGCACATTTTGGATTATTCGCTCTTAATTTCGATAAAACATTCAAAATTGACGGTAAAAGAAAAAAGTTGAACATTGCTTTTTATACCAAAAAATCACAAAAAGAAATATTTTATTAGTAATATTGCATACCAAACTATTATAGTTATGAAATTTATTACTATTATCTTTTTATTTATAGTGAATTCTTGTGTTGCGCAGCAATGGCAAGCAGAAATAATGGCTGGAGTTACTGGCTATAATGGAGATCTTTCCAGACCGGTAATAGCTTCTAATACTTTTGGGCCAGGGGTAAGTATTAATCTAAAGTATCAACTGCCCAACGATTTTTTGATAATTAGGGGAGGCATTAGTTATGGCTCTATCAAAGCAGATGACGCTAAAAGTAAAGACTTTTCCATTAAAGATCGCAACCTTAATTTCAAGTCTAATATTTTAGAAGGAAGTTTAGGTTTGGAAGTTAACATACTAGACCCAACGGTTTATGCAGGTTATCCCTACGTCTTTGCATGTGTAGGCGTATTTCACTTTAATCCTTACACTAAAGATAAAACCAATACCAAAACATTTTTGCAACCATTGGGAACAGAAGGACAAGGGTTATCCCAATATCCTAACAGGTCAGTATATTCACTTACCAAAGTTTGTATCCCTTTTGGTTTAGGATGGAAATTAAAAATCAATGACAAGTTTGATGTAGCTTATGAATTAGGATTTAGGTATACCAGTACCGATTACCTTGATGATGTAAGCAGTACTTATGCTGATCCTCAAGCATTGCTAGCTGGTAGAGGACCCAAAGCTGTTGAATTAGCATATCGTGCAACAAAACCACCTGTAGCAACACCCGGGGGGAAAAGAGGAAACCCAGAAGCAAAAGATTGGTATTATATGACTGGCCTTAAGCTAATTGTAAAACTAGGGGAACAATAAGGCTCTACAACTTTTCTACCATTTCTTTTTAATTAAATTCTATATAAAAAAGTAGCAATTAGTATAAAATTTAAAGACTTAAACAAGCATAATAAGAAGCGCCAATTAATGGCGCTTTTTCATTTAGAACAACATAAACTGTTACATCATTTAGTAATTGCTTCATACGACCACTTTGATTGAATACTTCTTTCCATGTTGCAGGATTGAGTAACGGTAATAGTTTTGGGGCAATACCTCCAGCTAGATATAATCCTCCCAGTGTTTTTAACTTCAAAATCATATTTACGGCTTCAATTGCCAGGTAACGATTGAACATTTCAATAGCTTCTGCACAAACAGGGCAAGTGTCTGCCATAGCTGCTTTACTGATTATTGGTGCCGGATCAGTATTTTCCATTTCCTTAATTAACCACAAGGGTGCATCCTTTTTTTCTATTTGAGTCAGGTATTGCCAAATTGTATAGATGCCGTTTCCGCTCAGTAATCTTTCCCAGCTAACATGTTCATGCCTCACAAGCAAAAAAGTTAAAACTTCGATGTCTCTTTTTGAGCGGGGTGCAAAATCACTATGTCCTCCCTCTGTTGCAAAGGGATGATAATTTTTTCCATCAAAAAATAGCCCTGCTTCACCTAGTCCGGTTCCTGCAGCGAGGATAGCTATATTTCCAGGTGTATCACTTGCTCCTTTATAAAGAGTTGTTAACTCCTCTTTTTTTAATCCGGCCAATCCATAAGCCGTTGACTCTAGATCGTTTAAGATTGCAACAGGCTTGCCACCGAAATGTTTACTGATCTCTTGAGCATCAATATGCCAGCTAAGGTTAGTAAATTTTACTTTTCCATTTATTACTGGCCCTGCTACAGAAAAACAGATTTTATCTGGCTGCTGCTGCCCTTGAAGAAAGTGTTTGAGAATATCGCTAAATGAATGAAAATCTTTACTTGCATAACGATTTTCTTTAATTGTTTTTAGACCTTCTTTTGAATAATGACTCAGTAACATATTTGCTTTGGTACCGCCGATATCACCTGCTAAAATAACGCAGTCTTTTTCGTCCTTCAAGTGAAGATTTTTAAATGCTACCGGTATTAATAATTGTAAATTCATAATTAAAAATTAAATCAGGTCAATTTCTTTACTATTTTAAAATACAAATGAATTTTAAAAGATAACATAGAATATTAAAATTATCAGCACAGTCAATAACTCAATGTAGATAGAGGAAATAAATAATCATTTATCCAATATCATTTTTATTTTCACTGTATTTTCTCCATTTTAAAATCAAAGCCTGCATATCGTCTGGTAAATAACTTTCAAATAAAATAAGTTGCTTGGTAGTAGGATGTATAAAGCCTAGCTCTTTTGCGTGTAAAGCCTGCCGCTTGCAAAGATCAAAACAATTGTCCACAAACTGTTTATACTTACTAAATACGGTTCCTTTTACAATTTTATCACCGCCGTAAAAATCGTCGTTGAATAGGGGGTGTCCAATATGTTGCATATGTACCCTGATTTGATGTGTACGACCTGTTTCAAGTCTGCACTCAACCAGGGTAGTATAATTAAATCGTTCCAGTACTTTATAATGTGTAACGGCTTCTTTACCATGCTCACCATCTGGGTAAGTAGTAAATAATTTTCTAAAACGTTGATGTCTTCCTACATGGCCCCGAATGGTGCCTTCCTCTTCTTCGAAATCGCCCCACACCAATGCTATGTACCTTCTGTGTACCGTATGGTTAAAAAACTGTTTGGCAAGATCCGTCATCGCTTTTGGAGTTTTAGCCAACACCAGCAATCCGGTTGTGTTTTTATCAATCCGATGCACCATACCAAAGCGAGGTAAACCATTCTCTTCAAGACCAGGATTTTGTTGTTGTAAATAATAGGCAACACCATTAATAAGTGTTCCATTTGGATTGCCACTTCCCGGATGTACCACCATACCTGCGGGCTTATTAATCAGCAAAATATCTTCATCTTCAAAAACAATATTTAGTGCAATGTTTTCCGGAACAATATCATTGCTTTCGGGATGACGGTTATCAAAAACAACAATTTTATCTAAAGGCTTTACTTTATAATTTGCTTTTACAGGTTTATCATTCACCAGCACCATTTCATTATCAATACCCTGCTGAATTTTATTTCTGGTAGCTCCTTCAATCCTGTGCATTAAAAATTTGTCAATACGCAGCGCTTCCTGTCCTTTGGCTACTTCAATTACCAGTCGTTCATAAAGTTCTTCACTTTCCTGCAATTCCTCTTCAGAGACAGTTGTTATTTCGTTTGTCATATTTAATTTGTTAATGCGTCTTATTACTTTAAACTAAAGTTCTGTTTCAATTAACTTTGCAAAATAAACTAATTACGTTGGATAAGCAGATAGTATTGTTTAATGATTTGGGTTTAATTGATTACCAGGAGGCATGGGATTACCAGGAAGCGCTGTTTAAAAAAAATGTGGACATCAAATCGATCCTTCGAAACAAAGAAATAATAAATGCTAACGAGGGTAATAACTACGATTCTTTATATCAGCAATCAGAAAAAGATGTTTTACCCAAAACAACACACTATTTATTTTTCTGCGAACATTCACCGGTATTAACTTTAGGGAAAAGCGGCAATGAAAAAAACATTTTAATAAGCAAAGAAGAAATGATCAGGCAAGGCATACAATATTTTAAAACTAACAGGGGCGGAGATATTACCTTTCATGGTCCTCAACAAATTGTTGGTTATCCCATTATAGATTTAGAAATGTTCTTTACAGATATTGGCAAATACCTGCGTTTTCTTGAAGAAGTGATTATACTTACATTGGATGAATATGGTTTAAAGGGCGAACGAAGCAAAGGCGAAACAGGTGTTTGGCTTGATGCCGGCATGCCGGGAAATGAAAGAAAAATTTGTGCTATGGGCGTGCGTTGCAGCAGGTGGATAACAATGCATGGTTTTGCATTTAATGTTAATACCAACCTGGATTATTTTAATACCATTATACCCTGCGGAATTGAAAATAAAAAAGTTACTTCATTGCAAAAAGAGTTAAATCATGCGCTTGATTATGAGGAGGTAAAAGACAAAGTGAAAACAAATTTTGAAAAAGTGTTTGGTGTTCAATTAAAGCAGATGCAGTAGTTACTGCTCTGTCTGTGTTGCTTTTTTTGTTTCGGGCGGCGGTTGCCCAGACCAGCCATCTTTACCAATATAAAATTTATATTTCTCCAATAAAACTTCATCATTGTACAAGTGGTAATAAAACCATCCGGTGTGCAGAAAATTTACTTTTTCTACAATCAGGTAAGATTCGGTAATTTTTTTTATTTCAAAAACAGGGTTATTTTTTTCATCAAAAAATTTTAAAGAAAAATGTTCTTTATCGGCATCTTGTAAATTAATAATCAGGTTATTTTCTCTATTGGCAAATATGAATTTACTTGGAACAAATCCTGTTGGCACTTTTGGTTTTGGCGGAAATTTTCTTGCTGGAATAAGGTCTTCCGGAATGTTGGGGATAGTAGGAGGAGGTATCACTGCTGTGGGAACGGGAGTTTCAACAGAATTATTATCGATAGTCGGCTGAGTTACTGAAGTGCTCGTATCAATTAAAGTTGGCCTTAGTGTAAAATCAAAGGGTATTTCTTGAATTGTATCTTTTGCTGGCTCAGCAGGTAATTCAATTATAGGTTTATGAGATTTTGAAAAAAAATAAGTACCACCTTCAAAGGCTACAAACACCCGGTAAAACATAGTAGGGGTTGCTGCGCTTCTATCGACATAGCCATTTTCCTTATTTAATGGATTTAATACAGTACCAATAGTTATAAAATTTTTCAGACTATCGTATGAACGCTGAATATTTATATTACTGATTTTAGCACCATAATTGTTTTTCCAGCTTATAACTATCTGGCCGCTCATATTTTTCACTGAAATATTAGGTAAAGAATCCTGCCCCAATACCTGCAAAGCAAATACTACACTTAAGATGATATAAAAAAGAAAAAATTTACGCATATTCACTTTAAACGTAGGATATTAAAATTTATTTAGGGTACAAATATAATGTGCCATCAAAATAAATTAGAAAATTAAAGTGCCTAAAGATAATGAAACATTGCCTTGCAAACCACCGGTGTGCAGACAGGTTATATTAGATCCTGTAGGAAAGTACCCTTTTTCTATTGCATCAAAAACACCAAACATCATTTTACCTGTATAAACAAAATCTGTTTGTAAACCATGTTGTTGATATAACTGGTTCATAAAGCCAATAAGTTCATTTGTTTTTTTTGCATAGCCCCCAAAGTGATATTCATCCAGCAGTTGAAAATGATGAGTGCTGGTTGTTAAATATTTTATTCTTTCACTTATATCAGTCATACCTTTTAAAACAGGTATTCCAATTATTTGCTGATTGTTTTTTGCACCCGCTAGCAGACCAGCAATAGTTGTTGCTGTACCTAACGCAGTACAAATATGTGTGCAGTTCTCATCAATAAGATTGTTTATCAAGGCAGCACCGGCTGCTCCTTTCGGATGATACCCACCTTCTGGAACAATCATAAAGTTTTTAAATAGAGGTAGTCTTTTTTCTAAAAATTCAATGTCATCTTTTATTTCATAGTCAGCTCTTGTAAGATAATAAAGTTGCATGCCATACTCCATACAAGTAATTAGAGTAGGTGATAATTTGGCCGGCTTTTCACCTCTAACAAATCCTACACTTTTAAACCCGGCTATTTTGCAGGCATAGGCCGTGGCAACTAAATGATTTGAATAGGCACCACCAAAAGTAATTATACCTTCGAGGGATAACGTTTTAACTTCTTCTAAAAAATAATGCAGCTTGAATAATTTATTTCCAGACACAATGGGGTGTATTTTATCGAGTCTTAAAACTGATAGGCTAATTTTTTTTTTGATAAGATAATCATTGCTAATTGTATCAATAGATATATTTGAAGTATCGAAAAGCATTATTTTAAATTGATTGGATTATTTTCGTGGTCACAATATACAATGCAATCTTATCCGGGTAATAATCGGGATGCTTATTTTTTAACAATAAATCTTTAATCATTATCCTGTAATTGGACAGGAATTTAAATTAAAACATAGTATGAAACCAACTCTTGTGGTATTGGCAGCCGGAATGGCCAGTCGTTATGGTAGTATGAAACAGGTGCAGGGTTTTGGCCCTAGCGGAGAAACCATTATGGAATATTCAATTTATGATGCCATCAGGGCAGGTTTTGGTAAAGTGGTATTTCTTATCAGGGAAGAATTTCTGGATATGTTTAAAGAATCTTTTGCTGCCAAACTGGAAGGAAAAATTGAGGTGGATTTTGCATTTCAGGAGTTAACAAAATTTGTTGGAGAAAGACAGATACCAGCGGAAAGAAAGAAGCCCTGGGGTACAGCACATGCGGTACTTTGTTGTAAAGGCATCGTAAACGAACCATTTGCTGTAATTAATGCAGATGATTTTTATGGTCGTGATGGATTTGAAAAAGCATATAATTTTCTAACGGAAAAAGTAGCTGATAATAATTATGCCATCATTGGATATGAGTTAAAGAAAACTTTAAGCGATAATGGGAGTGTAAGCCGGGGTGTTTGTAATGTAGATTATGATAATAACCTTGTTGATATTAATGAGCGTACAAGCATTTTTCGTAATGATAAAGGAATTATAACTTACGAAGATCAGGATGGCTTGCACGAAGTAAGTGAAGATGCAAGTGTTAGCATGAATTTTTTCGCTTTTTCGCCCAACTTTATTACTCAAAGTGAAAATTATTTTGGCGAATTTTTAGATAAGGAGCTTCACAATCCTAAAGGAGAATTCTTTATTCCACTCGTAGTTGATAAAGTTGTTAAAAACAAAGAGGGCAATGTAAAGGTGATACCTACTTCGGCACAATGGTTTGGTGTTACGTATAAGGAAGATGCCCCTGAAGTTAAAGCCAGTGTTGATAAATTGGTAGCTGATGGTCAATACCCTGCATCACTTTGGGCTTAATGAATTTGATATTGCAATAAAAAAGCGACCTGATTTTACAGGTCGCTTTTTTTGTTTTAGGGATTTAATATTTTTAGTTTCCAATAACCATATAAACGAACTCTTCCATTTTTTTTACTTGCTGAACCCTGTCTAATCCTTTAAGACTTGTATTGGTTGGAGTTTTTATCAATTCGATTTTATCAGTATCTTTCTTAAGTTTTTCAAGTAAATTGAAAATATTTTTTGATTTGGCTGCGTAAACAACACCGTCTGCTTTTGAATCTTTAGCAGTAATAATACCAATGATTTCTCCATTGCGATTAATTACCGGACCACCACTATTACCCGGGTTGGCAGATACAGTTAATTGGTAAGCCGTAGTATCTCCATCGCTACCCGATTTAGCACTAACATACCCTTCACCATAAACGATTTCTTTACGGGGAAAACCTAACGTAAAGAACTGCTCACCAAGATCTGAGTTTACTTTTTTAATGCTGTAAGGGAGATTGGCAACTGCTTTAAAAGAGGTATCATTTATTTTTAATATTGCAAGGTCAACTGAGTTATCTGTGTAAACCGAAGATGCAGTAAAAAATTGTCCTTTAGTATTTTCAATATAAATATTTTTCATCTTGCTGATAACATGGGCATTGGTAACAAGATAACCTTTGCCGTCAATTAAAAATCCTGTCCCCCTAAAATCTACCTTAGGCTCGGGCTTTTCATTAACAGAACGAATTGCATGATTGTTCTTCAGTTGAGATACATCCGTGTTTGTTTTAATTAGTTCTTTTACTAAATCAACATAATGATCATTACTGTATTTTTTTGTATAAGTAATCATTAACCCCAGGGTGAGCAATGATATAAACCCTGCAATGGAGGCAGCTACAGCCATATTGCGTTTATATTTGTTCCAAAAATTAACCACCAATGCTTTGCCTCTCAATTTTGGAGCATCCAAAATTCCATCTTCTGCAAGATTGGCTTCTACTTCATGCAAAGCATGCTTGAAAGATTTTATAGCGCCATATTTATCCATGCCTTGAAGAAAATAGGTATGTTCAACTACCAATTGATCAATGTTGGCATCTTTGTTACGAAGATCTTCAAAAAATATCTTCTCATCTGCTGACATCTCTCCGGCTAGGTAACGCTCTACGGCTTCTAATAGTAAAATATCTTCCATCTCAATTATGCGTTTTTATATTGTGCAAAGAATAATTTTTTCAATCTAACCAAACACTTGTACTTCTGCGTTTTTGCATTGTCTGCATTGGTGTATCCAAATTCTCCTGCAATTTCCAACATATTCTTTTTTTGCAAGTAATAGGCATCTAACAAACTTTTACAAGGCTCTCCAATTTTACTCATGGCATGTTCCATCAAAATAAAATCATTGTTTATCTTTTCGTGCTCTTCAATTTCTTCCTCAACAGGTACGGTCTCTTCTAGGCTTTCAACTTGTGTACTAAACTTACTAAGTTGTTGCAATCGCTTAAGCCATAATCGCCGACATATGGAATACAGATAAGTTTTAATTTGGCAGTTTAACGAAAAAGTTGTTGCTTTTGATTTTTCATAAAGCACAACCATCGCTTCCTGAAAAATGTCACGGGCATCATCTATTGAACCATTGTTGTTTAATACAAAGGTTTGAATCATGGAATAGTTTAACCGATAAATTGCTTCAATTGACTTTTTATCGTTTTGCGCCAATCCTTTTAATAACTCTTGATCTTGTTCTATAGTGCTCACCAGTCTTATATTAATACGTAATGGGGTGTAATAGTAACCCAAAACAACGAAAAAAAAATATTTTAAAAAAGTTGGGTTACCTTTTTTAAGCAATTGTATTAACCGATATAAATAACAAATTAAAACTCAAAAAATGAAAAAAGTACTTTTTGTATTCGCTATCGCTACCTCATTAGTTGCTTGTAACAATGCAGCTGAAACTACAGCTACAACTGCAATTGATTCTGCTAAAGTTGCTGATTCAATTAAAGCTGCAATGCCTGCTGTTATTGATTCTGCTGCAAAGAAAATTGATTCTGCTGCAACTAAAATTGATTCTGCTGTAAAGAAGATTGATTCAGTAATCAAAAAATAGTAATTATCAGGCCGGTAACAGATTGCTTGAATTTAAACACCGGTTTTATATAAAAATTTTCATATGGCAAGCAATCGTTAAAGTCGCCCCTATTCTTAGGGGCGTCTACATTTGTACCATTAAAAAAAATCATCAAAACAGGTGTTTTGATGATTTTTTTTCAAACAATTATTAAAACTGTTTAAAAAATATTGGCTAATTCAATTTATTACCCTACTTTCGAATCTCAAATGACAAAAGCTATCACTTATACCCGATTTTATTTTAGTTTCTATTTTATAAATGGAGCGGGAGTCTTTTGTTAAGCGTTAAAAAAATAAACTGATTAACATAAAAAGAATCCCGGCTAAAAAGGTCGGGATTTTTGTTTGTACCTAATCATTAAAAATTTGTTCAATAGATAGTTTCTAAATTAAGTCGATAATGAGCCATACGGATAATGCAACTATTGTTACTAAAGTAAATGCATCTCAAAACGGAGCAGGCAAAAAAGTGTCTATCCAGGGATTTGAGGGATGCTTTCACCAGGAAGCGGCAAGAATTTTTTATGGTAAAGGAACAAGGGTAATTTGTTGCGCTACTTTTCGGGAGGTGATTGACATAGCTGAAAATAAAAAAGAAAGTGATGGCGGAGTAATGGCGATTGAGAATTCTATCGCCGGCAGTATATTGCCCAATTATAATTTATTACAAAAAAGTAACCTAACCATTGTGGGTGAAGTTTATTTACAAATAAACCAGCACTTAATGGTAAATAAAGGGGTACAATTGGCAGATATAAAGGAAGTTCACTCTCATCCAATGGCCATACAGCAGTGTTTTGGTTTTTTAGATAAACATAACTGGAAATTGGTAGAAAAAGAAGATACAGCCCTTAGCGCCAAAAATGTGCAACAGCACAGAAGCAAACATGTAGCTGCAATAGCAAGCAAACTGGCTGCTGAAATTTATGACCTTAATATTATTGCTCCCAATATTCACACATTGAAAAATAATTATACCCGCTTTTTAATATTACAGAGAGCCGGGGAAGTAAAAGAAATTAACGGAGCCGACAAAGCATCTATAAATTTTCATACAGATCATTCAAAAGGCAGCTTAGCTAAAGTACTTACAAAAATTGCAGACGCAGGTATCAACCTTAGTAAGTTACAGTCTTTTCCAATTCCGGGCAGCGACTTTAAATATTCTTTTCATGCGGATGTAGAGTTTGATACTGTCGATCAGTTTTATAGTGTGATAAAAAAAATTGAATCAATTACAGAAGAAGTTAAAATTTACGGCGTATATAAAAATGGCAAAAATTCTTCAAGTGCAGCAGGAATGATTCAATCAGCAATATCAAAAAAGAAAAGTATTATTTTAAAATAAGTTTGAATAGCAACATGAACAGGGAAACAATTTTAAAGGAATCAATATCTTCTACGCAAGTACAATCCATAGATGACACCGTTTTAGAAATGCATGTGGCAAAACGATTAGAAGGGATTGGAGAATATTATTTTTCTCAAAAATTAAGAGAGATTGATGATATGAATAAGGCCGGTAAACAGGTTATTAATTTAGGTATTGGAAGTCCTGATTTACCTCCCCATCCTGACGTAATAAGGGCTTTGCATGAAGAAGCTCTTAAGCCTAACCAACATGGATATCAGAATTATAAAGGGAGCCCTGTTCTTCGCAATGCGGTGAGTGCATGGTACAAAAAATGGTACGATGTTACACTAAATCCCGATACAGAAATATTGCCGTTGATTGGTAGTAAAGAAGGTATTATGCACATCTGCATGACCTATATAAACGAAGGGGACTCCGTATTAATTCCCAATCCCGGATACCCTACTTATAAAAGTGCTGCAAAAATTGCCGGCGGTAATATAATAGACTATACACTTACCAAAGAAAATAATTGGTTCCCTGATTTTGCAGCATTGGAAAAAACGGATCTGCAAAAAGTGAAGCTGATGTTTGTAAACTATCCACAAATGCCTACGGGTCAGTTACCAACAAAAGAACTGTTTGAGCAACTTGTTGCCTTTGCAAAAAAACATACTATTTTATTGGTTCATGATAATCCTTACAGTTTTATTTTAAATGATAAGCCGTTGAGTTTATTAAGTGTAGAAGGGGCAAAAGAGGTGGCAATTGAGTTGAACTCATTAAGTAAATCGCATAATATGGCGGGCTGGCGCATAGGCTTACTGGCTGGTGCCAAAGAAAGGATTAATGAAGTTTTGCGTTTTAAAAGTAATATGGATAGCGGCATGTTTTTACCCCTTCAATTGGCAGCCGCTAAAGCATTGGAATTAGAAGAAGATTTTCATGCTGAAGTAAATAAAGTTTATAGAAAAAGAAGGGAGAAGGTAATTGATTTATTACAATTACTGCAATGCACATTTGATGAAAAGCAGGCAGGTTTATTTATATGGGCAGCAATTCCTGCGGGTTATAAAGATGGATATGAATTGTGCGATAAAGTATTGTATGAATCAAATGTATTTATTACACCTGGCGGAATATTTGGAAATGCCGGTGATAAATATGTAAGGGTTAGTTTGTGCAGCAGTTTGGAAAAAATAGAGGAGGCAATTGAAAGAATTAAAAAGGTTTTATAAAACGGTTTTGTTGAAAGCTAAAGGTGATAGAAAATAAAAAAGATTTTATTAAAAATGGAAGGTGTAGAATCAATCAATAAAGAAGATATTTCAGCAATGGAGCAGCCCTTGTCCACAGGCGTTATTACAATTGTCGGAGTCGGATTAATAAGTGGCTCATTTGCCCTGGCGATGAAAGAAAAAGGTTTTGCTAAAAAAATAATTGGTGTTAGCAGAACGGAAGCAAGTTTACAAAAGGCAAAGGAACTTGGCATTATTGATGAAGCACTTCCATTGGAAGAGGCAGTAAAAAAAAGTGATTTTATTTATGTAGCCATTCCTGTAGATGTAACCGTGCCGGTGATGAAACAAATAATGGACCTGATAACGGATAAGCAAATGGTGGCAGATGCCGGATCTACTAAATTTGTTTTATGCGATGCATTAAAAGATCATCCTATGCGCCACCGTTTTATTGCTACTCACCCTATGTGGGGAACTGAATACAGCGGGCCGGAAGCTGCTGTAAGAGGAGCTTTTGATGGAAGAGCCTGCGTAATTTGTGAAAAAGAAAAGACGGATGCAGATGTGATAGCAACAGTTGAAAATATGTACAAGACATTGGGTATGCATATGGTTTATATGGATGCACATAGTCATGATATTCATGCGGCTTACATTAGTCATATATCGCACATTACTTCTTTTGCATTGGCAAATACCGTGTTGGAAAAAGAGAAAGAAGAAGATGCCATTTTTGAATTAGCAGGTGGCGGGTTTGAAAGTACGGTGAGGTTGGCAAAAAGTAATCCTGCTATGTGGGCACCTATTTTTATGCAAAACAGGGAGAATGTGCTGGATGTTTTAAATGAACATATTTCGCAGTTAAGAAAATTTAAAGCGAGTTTAGAAAAGGAAAATTTAGAATACCTGATAGAGTTGATGGAGAATGCCAATAAGATAAAGCGAATTTTAAAATAGCGAAAGGCAGAAAGCAGAAAGCGCAAGGGACTAATCTGAATGTATAGGTCTTTATAAAAATACTAAGTATTAAATACTCAATAACAAAAACTAATTTTACAATGCAAACAGAAAACAAAACAATGAAAGAGTTAATGCAGGCAAAATGGACAAAACGTCCTTTAATTATTAGTGGCCCATGTAGCGCCGAAACCGAAGAACAGGTAATTGAAACAGCAACCCGGCTTGCCAAAACAGGCAAGGTGGATGTTTTACGTGCCGGTATCTGGAAACCCCGTACCAAGCCAGGTTTATTTGAAGGAATTGGTGCCAAAGGATTATCCTGGATGGCTACTGCAAAAAAGATCACCGGTTTACCGACAACAGTAGAAGTTGCAACTGCAAAACACGTAGAAGATGCATTGCATTTTGATACAGATATGCTTTGGATTGGTGCAAGAACAACTGTTAACCCTTTTAGTGTACAGGAAGTTGCAGACGCATTGCGTGGTGTTGATGTTCCGGTTTTGATAAAAAACCCCATTAACCCAGATCTTGAATTATGGACGGGTGCAATTGAGCGTATACAGAAAGCTGGTATTACGCAGGTAGGTATGATTCACCGTGGATTTTCAAATTATGGTAACACAGAATACCGTAACGCACCAATGTGGCATTTGCCAATTGAAATGAAACGTCGTTTTCCTGAAATGATTTTAATTTGTGATCCTTCTCATATTTGTGGTAATAGAACCAATTTGCAATCTGTATCACAAAAAAGTATTGACCTTGATTTTGATGGCGTGATGATTGAGAGTCATATCGATCCTGATAATGCATGGAGCGATGCAAAGCAACAAATTACACCCGAGCGTTTGGCAGAAATGTTAGATGCATTAATCTGGCGTTCGGAAGCAACTGACAAACAGGAATTCATAACAGCACTGGCAAC
>JANXSR010000169.1 GCA_025352625.1 Ferruginibacter sp. | reverse complement strand
CTTCATCAGAGCCGGGTATATAATCCATCCGGGCCAGGTAATTATTTTGTGGATCGCCAGGTACAGCAAACCATTTTGTTTTTCCGCCTGCGGCGGATATAACACCCACCTTAACGGCTGAGTTGGCCGTGCCCACTTTTGGATAAGGCAATGGAATTGGTTTTGAATAATTAGAATCAACATTGTCGATCATGTAAAATGTGCCCACCCCTTTTGTATCCGATTGCCAGTAAGCGATATTTTTGCCATCGGGGCTCCAGCGAAAACCATCCCGGTCATCCAGTTCTTCCTCATACACCCAATCAAATGTTCCGTTAATAATATTGCCGCCCCCGTCTTTTGTCAACTTTGTAATTACTCCTGTTGCAATATCTTCTGCATAAATATTCAGCTTGCTTACATACGCTACTCTTCCACCATCGGGCGAAAATTTGGCAAACATAAGTGTTGCTTCTTCAAGCCCTTTGCCCAGTTGGGTTAGTTTGCCATTGGCAAGATTCAATACCCAATAATCGCCTCTTGAATTTTGCCGCCATACCTTTCGAGTATTTGTAAAGACCAATAGTTTGCTGTTATCATCGCTCCATATATAATTATCAACAGACAATGATTTACTTGCCCCTGAAGGGATCAGTTGTTTCGCATTTACCAAAATATTTCTTGCGCCACTGGCTGCATCGTACACAACAATATCGCTTCCTTTTGCATCCATATTATTCTCAATGGTAGAGTAACCTTTGTTATCCTTCATCCATCTTACCGGACCAAACCCTTTTGCCCGGTACAGATTATTGGAGTAAATATCTTCTAAGGTTAATTTTTTGGTTTGAGCAACACTGCTGCTGGAAGAAAAAACGGCGATAAAAAAAATAAGCCAGAATGAAAATTTGTAATTCATGTTATAGATTTTGTTAATTATACAAAACTGTTGTTATGTTACTATGCTTTACCTTCATTATAAAGTCGACACATTCCGTAACTGGACAATGTAAAGTTTTTTAGTTTCATTAAACCGCCCTGCTTTTTTAATAGTGCTGAAAATTAATTATAAAATCTGTTATTCCTTTGAAGTATTTCGATTAAATTAATAGATATAAACCGGTAATATAAGTCTGAATTATTTTCACCATATCTCAAAAGCTAAATTAATACCAGCATGATACCATTCGTTTGGATTTCCCTGGCCGTTCTGACTATTTGGTACAGTATTGTTTTAATCAAAGATTTTTTAAACTATAAAAAGAACCTTGAACCTGTAAGTTGGGTTAAGACAGGCCTGATCGGTTTTGTAGTTAATTTTTTTGATGTATTAGGCATTGGTGCTTTTGCACCTCAAACTGCGTTATTAAAATTCACCAAACAAACAGAAGACCGTGTGCTGCCGGGTACCCTCAATGTTGCCAATACTCTTCCTGTTTTAATCCAGGCTATTATTTTTATTACGGTTATAGAGGTTGAACCTGTAACATTGATACTGATGCTTCTTGCTGCAGCAGCAGGCGCTATATTGGGTGCAGGCATTGTTTCAAAATTATCTGAAAAGAAGATCCGTTTAACCATGGGGATCGCCTTGTTCATAACGGCAGGTTTTATGTTTGCCGGTAAAATGAATTGGATTCAGGGTGGCGGAACTGCTATTGGTTTGCATAATGTGAAACTTACCATTGCGGTTTTTGTTAATTTTATTTTAGGCGCACTAATGACTGCTGGCATAGGACTTTATGCTCCCTGTATGGCTTTAGTTTTTGCATTGGGCCTGTCGCCACTTGTAGCTTTTCCAATTATGATGGGTTCCTGTGCTTTTTTAATGCCGCCAGCTTCTGTTAAATTTATAAAAGAAGGGGCTTATAACCGGAAAGCCGCTGTGGCTATGGCAATACCGGGCATGGTAGCCGTTCTTATCGCTGCGTTGATCGTTAAGTCATTGCCTTTGGATACGCTGCGTTGGATAGTTATCATCGTTATCCTTTATACTTCTGCCGTGATGTTGAAGGCAGCGTTTTCCACAGAGAAAAACTGACCCAATTAGTTTTTATAAAATAATGTGTTGATTGTATTGGGAGAAACGGAATCAGTTAACCAGGTAAACAGCTCCTTTCACTGTGTTAAATTCTATTAATCCGTTTGCAAGTTTATTAAATACAACTTTTTTGCCATTGTTGCTGATCTTCATACCCGGTTTAAATTCAATCCTGCAACGTTCACCAGCTTTTGATACTATTTTTAATTGTGTTACCGTTTTGTTTTTCCAAACAAAATCGAGTTCAAAACCGCCCCTTGCACAAAGGCCTTTAAATGCTCCTTCATTCCATTCATCGGGTAAAGCGGGTAACAATTTTATAAATCCATCCTGCGATTGCATCAGCATTTCAGTAACCGCTGCTGTCACTCCAAAACTTCCATCAACCTGCATCGCTTTGCCACACAAGGCGAACAAAGAAACAGTACACTGTTCTTTTAAATATCCCTTGTATATTTTATTAGCCCGGTTACCATCGCCCAACCTTGCCCACAAAGCCATCTTCCATGCTCTTGACCAACCGGTAGCTCCGTCTCCTCTTTCTTCCAACACTTTTTTATAGGCTTCAATCAAAGCAGGTGTTCTTTTTTCGTACAACACTTTACCGGGGTACAATCCGTACATGTGTGAAAAGTGGCGGTGATTTTTTTCCAGCGATTTCCAGTCATCAGCCCATTCCTGTAGTGATCCATCTTTACCAATTTGCGGTGGCACTAATTTTTCTCTTGCTGATTTAACCTGTTGAATAAAAGCACCCTCTTTCCCTAAAACTTTTGCTGCTTCAATGTAATAACCAAACAGGTCGTATAAAATTTGCATATCGATTGAGGAGCCTGCACAAATTGTTGTACCCTCTCTGAACCCTGCGGTTACTTCATCAAAGTAAGGCTTGTTACCACCGCCATCCGGAAAATTTTCCGGTGAGGTAGAAGGATTGGTGACCAGCCATTTTCCATTGGGATGCGGTACTAAAAAATCCATAAAAAACTGCACGGAACCTTCTATCAACGGGTAGGTTTCTTTTAAAAAATTTTTGTCCATGGTGTATTGATAGTGCTCCCACAAATGGGTACACAGCCATGCACCACCAACCGTGAATGTTCCCCATGTGGGCCCATCCATCGGCGCCGCCACCCGCCATATATCAGTGTTCTGGTGCAGCACCCATCCTTTAGCGCCATAATGTTCACGGGCTACCTGTGTACCCTGGTCGGTTATCTCTTTTATCAATCTTACCAGCGGTTCGGCACATTCGGAAAGGTTGCCACTTTCTACCGGCCAGTAATTCATTTGCGTATTGATGTTGGTAGTATATTTCGAATCCCAGGCAGGATTCATATTGTCGTTCCAGATACCCTGCAGGTTCGCCGGTTCTGTACCCGGCCTAGATGACCCAATCATAAGATATCTGCCAAATTGATAACTCAATGCAGCCATGGATGGATCAGGTTCTGTCTGAATTTTTTTAACCCGTTCAGGTGTTGGTAAAAAAGAATTGGCTGTGTTTGGTAATTGAAGAGAGACCCGGCTAAAATATTTTTTATAATCCGCTACCGCAGTATCAAGAACCGTATTATAATTTTTATTTTCAATGGCCTTAAAATAATCATTTACCCTTTGATGCTGGTCTGCACTCACATCTTTGTAATTTACAAAATTGGTAGCCGCAGCAAAATAGATTGTTACCGCATTCGCATTTTCTATAACCAGGTTTACATCATCTGTTTTTATAGTACCGCCATCTGTTACAGCTTTTATTCTTGCGTCGTATTTTATCTTCCCTTCCACACCCATATAATCCGCCGATTTTCCGGTAAGGATTAATCCATCATCGCCATAAGGATCCATTTTAAAATAATCGGTTGCATAGTTGGAATGTGTTTGATTTCTTTCGCCCCGCAGGTTGGCCGTAAAAGAAATGCTGCAGGGCTTATCAGCCGTAATGCGAACAACAATTACCTGGTCGGGTGCAGAGGCAAATACTGTCCGCTCATAAGTTATTCCATTTGCCAGGTAAGAAACGCCGGCAATTCCACTTTCTAAATCAAGCCAGCGTTTATACCCGGTAACACTATCCTGGTTCTTAAAAAATAAATGAAGATTGGCAAGGCATTGGTATTTCATTTGCTCAACCGGGTAGCCCATTAAATTGCGGCCAAATAAATTATGAGCGGCTAAATATTTTTCTTCAAAAACCAATTTTTGTATTTCGGGTAACACTTTATAACCATCTTTTACCACTGTTGAGTAAGGCCCGCCTGACCAATAGGTTTCTTCATTTAACTGAATTCTTTCTTCCCCCTTCTTTCCAAAAACCATAGCGCCCAGCCGTCCATTTCCAACAGGCAATGCCTCTTCCCAAATTTTTGCGGGTAAGGAATACCACAATAACGAACCGGGATTAAATGCCTTTGCATTAATTTTTGCGGGAATACCAGTTTGCTGTGCCCCCAGGGAAGATGCCAAAAACAGTTCTATTATCAAAAACAGACATTTGCAATATTTCATGACTGGCTTTCGGTTAAAGTGAATTGAATTATGATAAAACTGCGTGCTTATAAAAGCTGTTTAAAGATAGAAAGTTATTGTGATTAAACACCGGGCTGTTTAACAGCTATACAATATCCTTGCTGCACATTTATAAAATCTTTTGAATACCTGTACTAAAATTTAATTGAGTGGTATATTTCGGGGTGGTATAGATAATAATTAACCAATAAAAATTATACTTTTAATCAAACAAAAACGGGTAAAAAAAAGTATAGTTTTTACTAAGTATATTTTAATTATTGATAAAATCTTTTTTACAACGTCTTTAAATATTCAATCACCGAACGGCGCTGTGCATCTGATAATTTATCTCCGAAATAATGGCCTTCGTTGCTAAATCCTTTCTGCGTAGTGTTGTAAACTTCGTTGTTACCGGGTACATCTTTTGTTTCATAATTGTAACCGGGGATATCGTAGTTGTAGCTGGGCTGTGTAAAGTTTCGCTGCCAGTACTTGGGGCGTTTCTTGCTGTTTAAAACGGCTTCCAGATTGGGTACGGAGCCATTGTGCAGGTAGGGAGCTGTTACCCAGATACCATCCAGTGGCGGCGCAATGTAACCACGATAGGGCACCAGCTTTGCAGGATGATCACCGCTGGTAAACCAGCTTTGGTTGAACCAGTTTACAAACTGCGGATTGCTATAATTGCTGGTGTACAAAGCTGAATCTGTTTTGATAATACTTTCGGGAATCAGTAAGTTGGGATAGCTGCCATCTTCTCCATAAGTACCATGACATTTTTTGCAGGTAGCCATAAAAATACTCTTGCCTTCTGAAGCCATAGCAACATTAATGGCTTTTGGAAATTTTGGCGGTTGTATAGAATTGATGAAGGCCAGTACATCATTAAAATGGCTGTCTACTTCTTTTGCTTCGGCAGTATCGGTTACTGTTAATAAATTGGAGGCCATTAAAAAGCGACCAAAATCTCCACGGCCAAAACCATTGTAAAACATAGCATTCTTCTTTTTTAACAACCACCATGCAGGGACATCGGTAGGTATTATTTCTGTTGGCAGGTCAAGCAAATTTTTATCGCTCCATTCAAGCGTTTGTGGATCTCTGTGCGATACCAGTAATGCTGCAAGTGCATCAGCAAGATTAACTCCTTTTGTAGTTGTAACAAGTGATGGCGCAATGGCTTTAATAGCTGTGATGAAATTTTTTGCAGCCTCATATTTTTTTGCATTCTCACCACTAAGGGTTTTTAGAAATTTTTCAGCAAACAATGCTGTTCCCTGGCGGTTAATGGTGTAATCAGTTAAGGAGTTACCAAGCCCAACAATCAGTTTGCCATCAAAAACCTGTGCATGGCATTGCAGGCAATTAGGTGCCACAATCAGTTCTCCGTTAGGGGCTTTTACGGCAGTAAAATCATGGGCCAGATTTTTATTGTTACCGGTGCGGTTTAAAAAATTGTTGGTGTCTTTGCCGGCACCCATAAAAAACAAACTGTAGGGAATACCACTTTTTAAATAGTCCCCGGTGGTTAAATAAGTATAGCCAATGGCAGCATTGCCGGTACGTTGTTTGCTCGGATAAATGAACTCCGGATTTTCGCCTTCGTTAAATTTATTGGTGATGGTTACAAAGGCCATGCAGGTAACTACTATAGCAATTAAAGCACTTAACTTTTTCATATTTCAATGTACGTTATTATCCATTTATGTTGATGTTATGTTTAGCATTCTTATGACTTCTCGTAGGATAGAAACGCTGATTTGGCGGATGATTACGGATAAAGACTGATTTTGGTTTATTATAGAGTTTTCAGATACATAAAATCCGTTCTATCTGTTTTCATCTGTTACATCAGTGTCTCTATCCTGCCTTTATTTCCCTTCAGGGGCTAGGGGCAGATTATAGTTTTTCAACAACTCTTTCAAATCGTCCAGCGTGTTGATCTCGTCTGCTTTTTTATCCTGCCGCCAGCGGCTCATTCTTGGAAATCTCAGGGCTACACCACTTTTGTGCCGGTTGCTGGCTGCGATGCCTTCAAAGGCTATCTCAAAAACCAGTTCTGGTTTTACGGTGCGGACCGGGCCAAATTTTTCAATGGAATTTCTTTTCACAAAGGCATCTACTTGCGCAAATTCTTTATCTGTCAAGCCGCTGTATGCTTTGGTAAAACTCACCAGCCTGTCGCCGTCTTTTACCGCAAACGTGTAATCCGTGTATAGGTTACTCCTGCGGCCATGGCCTTTCTGGGCGTAGATCATTACTGCATCAATGGTGAGTGGATCAATTTTCCATTTCCACCAGTCGCCCCGTTTGCGGCCAGACTGGTATGGGGAGTTCTTTCTTTTGATCATGATACCTTCGCTGCTCATATCTCTTGATCTTGTTCTGACAGTTCCCAACGATTCCCAGGTATCAAATGCAATGATTGGGGAAATATGCAACGAAGGATAATTGGTTTGGGCAATCACCTGTTCCAGCAATTGCCTTCTTTCTGCCATTGATTTGTAACGAATGTCTTCGCCATTAAACTCCAGCAGGTCGTAGGCTATGAAACCAACCGGTGCTTCTGTGAGTTGTTTTTTGGTAATGTTCTTTCTGCCGATCCTTGTTTGCAGGGCGGCAAAGGGCAACGGTTTAAAGATGCCTTCTTCCGCTGGTGCTGCCAGGCTGATTATTTCGCCGTCAATCACGGTTCCTTCAGGCAACTGATCTTTAAAGTTGTTGTATTCCGGAAATTTTTCTGTCATCAATTCTTCTCCACGGCTCCACACAAAAAAATCGCTGTTGCGTTTTATGATCTGGCCACGGATACCATCCCATTTCCATTCTGCCTGCCACTCGTTTTCTGCACCCAGTTTTTCAAGGTCTTCATTAACCGCATATGCCAGGTAAAAAGGGTATGGTTTTGAAAAGTCAGTCGCAGCAACGCTTTCACTCAGCAGGTATTCAAAAGAAGCTGTTGCAGGGTTCCAGTTGCCCGAAATGCGGTGGGCAATTACAGAGGAAGGAGCATGGACTGTTTTTGCCAGGGCATTCACCATCATGGTTTGCGAAACCCCGATCCTGAAACCACCGGTGATGAGCTTGTTAAAAACAAATTTTTCATTGCGGTCCATCTGCTCCCAACTTTCGGTAATGAATTGTTTTTTTACGGCCTCGTCTTCTTTTTCTATGCGGATAAATGTTTCAAGGTAATACGATAAGGTATGCTCCGGGGCAACGCCGATCCGATAGCCATCGGTTGGTGTTTCAGGCTCAGGCAACAGGAGGGAAATTGTTTCCGCAAGATCACCCACTGTATGGTAACATTCATCAAATAACCATTGCGTAATGCCAATGATTTCTATGCACCAGCTTTGTAAAATGGTAGAGTTGATGATGCGTTTAGGGCGTCGTCCGCTAAAGATGGCGATGACCCAGATCTTATCCTTATCTGCCGCTACCGCAAAATAATCCTGCAAAGCCTGTAGCTTGTCATTTGTTTTGGTGCTGGTGCCCAGGATGTTTACCAATGTTGCAAATTGTTTCATTTTGTACCCCCATCCACTAAAGGGGAGTTATTGTTAGTGTTTTTTTGATGTTTACCCATTCAGGCTTTTTTGTTTTATAATTTTAACAGCCTTCCATTTTTCACCATTCACCATTGCCCATTCACAACTCACCCTGCTGTTTTACTGTCTTCTTCCTCACTGCCATATTCTGTTTTTACTTCACCGGCTTCAATGCCCTGTTCATTGAGGTAACGGCTAAAGGCTGATTGAAAGCCATGTGTAGCATACACTTTTTGTGCGCCGGTGGCTTTCACTGCCTGTAATAAGCCATCCCAGTCTGCATGATCACTGAGGGCAAAACCTGCATCGATATTGCGCCTGCGGGCATTGCCCCTTACCTGCATCCAGCCGCTGCAAACACCTACGCTGTAGGGGTAAAATTTTTTCATCCATGGTGTACCGTCTGCACTTGGTGGGGCAATTACAATATTGCCCGCCAGGTTTTGTTTGGGTGTATCGGGTTGTACTCTTTTTACTTCGGGCAAATTCCACCCACTGTTTACAAGGGCCTGGTGTACATTCCATACCGCTCCGTGAACATACACCGGCAAGCCCATTTCTGATAACGGTCTCAATACCCGTTGAGCTTTGCCCAGGCTGTAAGCGATCAGTACACTTGTTTTTTTATTTTCTCTATTTTGCGCTACCCAGTTTTTAATGTCTTCAAAAATGGCGGCTTGTTTTTTCCATTTGTAAATGGGCAAACCAAAAGTGGATTCGGTTATAAACGTGTTGCATTGTACAGGATCAAAAGCACCACTAATGCCATCGTCTTCTGTTTTGTAATCACCACTGGCTACCCATACTTCACCATTGTATTCAACCCTTATTTGTGCCGCACCAATAATGTGGCCCGATGGATGCAGGGAAACCCTTACACCATTTATAAATACAGGCTCGTTCCAGTCTGCACTTTCATACACATGGTCTCCCAACCGCAATTGCAACAAAGGTTTGGTAAGATGGTGGCATAAATAATATCGGCTTCCGGCACGTGCATGGTCGCTGTGTGCATGGGTGATGATGGCTTTGTCCACTGGCTTCCACGGATCAATGTAAAAATTACCCTGCCTGCAGTAAAGGCCTTTGTCTGAAAATTCTATTAGCGGCATGTTTGGATAATTTTTTAATGGATAATTGATAATTAGGTGGCATTGAATTTTACTGCTTTTTATTTTCTGCTGTTTATATTTTAATATATTTTAACCTGCTTTTATCATGCTATAACTGATTGTGTAGTTTCTTCAATGAGAAGGCTGAAGTTCCAAATTGATATAATGATAAATGGAGCGTCGCCAATGAAGTTCCACATTGCTTCTTAGCCCGGACAATATTCTTATTGTACTAATAATATTTTGCCCTTTAATTGATTGCTTATTCCTATTATTTTTTTAATGGTTCTTTATTATTGCTTAACTCTTTATTGCCTTTTTATTTCTGCATCTTTCACTGCAATACTTTACTTCCTCCCAATTTTTCTGCCACTTTTTGCGCCAGGTAAATGGAAGGTTACAAACAATACAGATTTTTGTTGGAAGATGTAATTTTTTGTGGGCCATAACTCATGTAGTATTACTGTTGTGATTACAACTAATTACAGGAGAATGTTGTGGAGTTGCAATAGAAACTAATGAGCAGAAATGAAAACCTGTATGCACAGGCTTCTGAATACATCGATATTGCAAAAGCCTACCAGCCTTTGGAAATAGTCCCGTTCATGAGTCTTATAAAATACAGGTGCTTGTTCTCAAAATAATCAGGAAACTGCGCATCTTTTTTAAGCATCACTGGCTTGAAATTATAATCAGAAAAAACTCTAAAACCTTTATCATTCAGATGGGTTATTACATCCCCTGGATATTTTGTAACTAATTTTGTAAAAAGGTAGGTGCATTCAAATCCTTTAAATACTATGTCGGTGGCCTTGCCCTTGTATTTCTTTGTGTAGGCTGCATTTACCAGTTTGCTATAGGCATCCCATTTTCCATTAAAATAAGGCGTTGTAACATACACAGGAAAGTCTTCATACACGTCCTTCTTCAGTAACGCTTTAAAATTATCCCAGTTGGGCATACCTAATAAAGTAATGGGGTAAGATTCATGTAATTCAAAACAGGCAGCAGTGAGATTGGTGGCAAAAGTCTCATCGAGTGAACCGCCAATAATTACTGTTTGCCGGTTACTGTCAAGCCTGTTTTTTAATAAACCCGGTGATACGATGCTGTCAAAATTTAATGTTTGAATATCCAGTAATGGTTTGCCCTCCTGTCCGTTGATCATTTTAAAATAAGCGGCTACTTTATCTTCCTGCACTCCCTTCTGGCGGCATAGAAAAATTTTATCCGTACCATGATTTTGAATCAGGTAGCTGAAAATGGCCTCGCAGTGCGCTTTAAGCGTTGAATTTACAATTACCAGAAAAGGGTTATTGGTAACACCGCCATCGTTTGGATAGGTAGCAGAGATAAAAGGAATATTTTTAGCCAACGCAAAATCAGCCAGTTGTTTAAATTCAAAGTCTTTTACCGAACCGATGATGACATCAAATTGTTCTAATTTTTTATCTTTTATTAACTGAGCAATGGATTGCGTGTAAGATTTAGTGTCGTAAATAAAGGCTTCTATATTTTCCTTTCCGAGTTTCATTGAATCCAGTGCAATTTGTGCACCATGCACAAATTCAAGACCCGGTGTCATAAATTTAGGGATGGCATCTGTGTAGCGGATGGTGCCTGCAGATGTAAATATGGAATCCAGG
>JANXSR010000140.1 GCA_025352625.1 Ferruginibacter sp. | reverse complement strand
CTGAATTAAAAAGTACGGTAGAAAATCCACAACCAATTTTTGTGAATTTCATAAAGGCAGCCAAGGAATACGCAGATAAAAAATCTTCAGTAAAAAATGCTTTATTGCAAAGCGAACTGATATAATTTTTAAAATACTTGATTGCTGATGTTTGAGTTAAAAATCTTTTTCTCAACAACTCAAACATCAGCAATTCTTTTAATGTTCCTGCCTTGTTAAAATATTTTTCTTCATCGTTTCCCAAAGTCCATCAAAACTTTGACTGGTTCCATCTTTCCATTCTTTACTAAATGATTTTATTTTTTGGTTGCGGTCTTCTTTTGTAAAGTCGAAGAAATTGATAATTGCATCCTTATCGTTTTGATGTGCCAATGAGTTATACAATTCTTTCAACTCCTGCTCTTTGGTAATATTGCTTTGAGTAATTTCCTTTTCCATACTTTCCCTAAGCAGTGCTCTTTCATCATAGGTACCGGAGGGTAATATTGTTTTAGCAATCACCGGCATTAGCTCAATCAGTAATAAAATAATCACCAGCAGATAATACCTGAATTGCAGGGCAGGATTGCTTTTTATCAAATTATTAAGTGCTTCAATCTGTGTTAAAAATCCGTCATTAAAGTATTCGGCAAAAGCCGCTTCTTCTTTTTTTATAGTCTCCTCAATGGCTTTAAGTTCATTTTCTACAGTAGTAAGTTTAGGTTGTTGTATGCTTAAAAACTGCTGGTATTCTTCGTCTAATTTTTGGTATTCATTTTTTTTTGCCAGTGCTACAGCTTTTACGCCTACCTTACCCGTACCACCGCTGCCATCGGTTTCTGATAAAAAATTTTCTCTTGCTTTTGCAACATCTGCATATTTTGTTGCAGCTTCTTTTTGCAGGTTTTCTTTTTCAGTTGTTAAGGCCGCCTTGCGTGGTTTATAAAAATCACTCAGCTCCTGGCTTTTTAGGAGTTTCTTTTTTTCATTGTCTAAAGATGTTTGCAGCCTGATCTCTTTTTTAAACATATACAGCAATGCAGGCTGGGCCATAAAAGTACCAATGGTTATAGCCAGCAGCCCACGAAAAAGCAACGGCACAATCTTATTTTTTGAAAATTTATTGATGCCTTTTATTAATGCCCTGTCAATGGTTAAAATAATAAAGCCCATAAAAAATCCCAATGGAATGGCAAGCCAGGTAGTTGTGGCAACAGTACTAAAAAAATAAGTCCATGCTAAGGTTGCAAACGCCCAGGTTGCCAGCACGGTCATGCCAATTATTTTATGGCGGTTTCTGTCAACAACAGCATCTTTCAACAATTCTTTTTCGGCGGTGGAAAGCCACCATAAAAACGCTGTAAAACGGGTAGGGGCATAGGTTTCTCTTTGAGATAAGGCAATAGTTTTTTCCAGCATGATTAAATGACTTTTAATGATTACTTAATAGAATCAATAGCGGAGTTGAGTATGTTGAGTGTTGAAGTGGCTGCAAAATACAACTTGATAATAACTATTAACGTTAACAGGAAAGGTTTATTAGATGGCAGTGGTACATTAACACTTCTTTAAACGATGCGGCTAAACTCCCTTTATATTAAACAGTCTATTCACTTATCTTTGCACTCATTTTTTAAAATGCAAGCCATATTAAATTTAATTCAAATGAAAAAACTATTTACAAGTGTATTTTTTTTAATGCTAAGTGTTTTATTTGTATCTGCACAACAAAAGGGATTGGGAAACAATGATCCAGAAGCCAAAAAGGTTTTAGATGGAGTAAGTGCAAAATTCAAATCTTTTAAAGGAGTGCAGGCAAAATTTTCCTTAAAGATTGAAAACGGTTCGGGTAAAACACTTGGTACCAAAACTGGTATCGTTTATATGAAAGCCAGTAAGTACCGCATTACCATTACAGGTCAGGAAATTTATTGTGATGGTGTTAATATTTCAACCTACGACAAAAGTACAAACGAAGTAAGTATTACAAAGATTGATCCTTCAGCCAATAGCATTACACCTCAAAAAATATTTACCAACTTTTACGACAAAGATTTTTTGTATAAACTAAACCAGGAGACAACCGTAGCGGGAAAAAAAATTCAGGAGATTGAGTTAACGCCTACCGATAAAAGCAAACCATTTTTTAAAGTATTGGTTTATGTAGATAAAGCTGCACAAACTATTACCAGCACAAAAGTATTTGAAAAAACAGGTAACAAGTACACATACGCTGTTACAAACATGAATACTACAACACCTATAAATGATGCCCAGTTTGTATTTGATACAAAAAAATATCCCGGTGTTGAAGTGGTGGATTTAAGGTAAGAATCTACCCGTAATTTTAAAAAACTTTTAAAATACTTTTGGCTTACTTACGTTTGTAAGGCAGCTAAAAGCATTTTTATTTCCCCCAACGATAAGTATTGATAGTTAGCCCGGCAAGATCTATCACCCTGTCTATTACAGTTGCTGCAACATCTTCTAACGTTGTTGGTTTACTGTAAAACGATGGTGTTGCAGGACAAATAATACCTCCGGCCAATGTAACGGTTTCCATGTTGCGGATATGAATCAGGTTGTATGGCGTATCTCTTACAACTGCTATTAATTTTCTTCTTTCTTTTAAAATAACATCAGCAGCTCTTGTAATGAGGTCGTTGCTGATACCGCCAGCTATTCTTCCCAATGTGCCCATGCTACAAGGTACAATAATCATGATATCATACTGACCGGAACCGGATGCAAAAGGCGCCATAAAATCTTGCTGTGTATAAAATTTAACCGGGTAATTTTTATAATCATCATTATCCAGTTCAGTTTTCCATACTTCTTTGGCATTTTCAGTCAATATCACCGAGAGTTCGCTCCATTGTTCTTTAGCAACAAGTAATTTGTCTAATAATACTTTTGAATAAATAGAGCCACTGGCCCCTGTAATTGCTACAACAATTTTGTGCATTGGTTTGTCGTTAAGTGATCGTGTAAGCTACTAAACAATTATTGTATGCAAAAGGTTACCCGTTTTTTAATTATTACGGCTTTATTTTTTACAGCAGTTTCCTTCAGGCCAGTAAACAAGGAAAAAGTGCAATGGCTTACCGTAGCTGAATTGCAGGAGGCGTACAATAAAAATCCAAAACCTATTTTGGTTGATGTGTACACCAGTTGGTGTGGCTGGTGTAAGGTTATGGATAAAGAAACCTACAGCAACGAAAAAGTAGCCGCCTACATCAACGAACATTATTACGCAGTTAAGTTTGATGCGGAGCAAAAAGAAACAGTGCAGTGGGGAGGTAAAAAATATGAATACAACAAGGATAATAAAATAAACGATTTAGCCGTTTACCTGTGCTATGGACAATTGAGTTTTCCAACTACGGTGTTTGTTACAGCATTAAATGCCCAACCAGCGCCCTTGGCAGGATACTTAAAAGCAAAGGAAATAGAATCGCCATTAAAATATTTTGGAGAAGGGGCTTATAAAAACCAAAATTTCCCCGAGTTCAATAAATCATTTACTGCCAGTTGGTAAAATAATACCGCAGGTGAAGTATAAACTAAAATTTGTTTTTGACAAATGGTTCCGAAACAAGCAGGCTTCCGCAGGGAAGTCTGTTTGTTTTGTAGCAATCAGTAAAACCAACAACTCTTTTTAGTTGCCTTAAAAATTAGTTTTTCCCTTCCTCGTAATTTGTTTGTTCAATACTCAATTTTTTTATCAGCACTAAATTGTAATTTCCGTTCTTAATACAATTAATGAACGAAACACCAACACTACAACGCAGGCTGGGGCTTTTTCATTCCACTGTTCTCAATATGATCGATATGGTTGGCATCGGTCCCTTTGTTACGCTACCCATCGTAATGGGGTTAATGGGCGGTATGTTTTTATATGCGTGGATAGCTGGTGCATTACTGTCGTTGATAGACGCCATGATCTGGAGTGAACTGGGAGCAGCTTATCCTATGGCGGGCGGCAGTTACAATTTTCTAAAAGAAGCTTATGGCAAAAATGGCATGGGCCGGCTAATGAGTTTTTTGTACGTTTGGCAAACCGTTATACAAGCCCCGCTGGTAGCCGCTTCAGCCGCCATAGGATTTTCACAATACCTCGGCTACCTTGTTGATTTAACCGACTGGCAGGCCAAAGCGGTATCTGGTGCTGTTATCATCTTCATTACATTTTTACTCTATAGAAAAATTGACAGCATCGGCAAAATTGGTGTGCTGTTGTGGACAGGTGTATTGCTTACACTTGGCTGGATTATTATTGGCGGCATCGCACACGGTAATTTTTTGCAACCGCTCAAAGACATCAATACCGATTTTAGCTGGAGCCAGCTGGTATCTTTTGTATTTGGACAAGCCTGCGTTAAAACAATTTACAGTTACCTTGGCTACTACAATGTTTGTCATTTAGGTGGCGAAATAAAAGACCCTGGAAAAAATATTCCCCGCAGCATGTTCATCTCTGTGATAGGCATTGCCATTTTATACTTAGCCATGAACATGAGCGTAAGCAGTGTAATTCCCTGGCAGGAAATAAAAAACTGGCAGCAAGCCGGGCAAAACAATTTTGTAGTAAGCACATTTTTAGAACGGCTCTACGGACCAACCGCCGCAAAAGTAGGGACTGTAATGATTTTATGGGTGGCACTGTCTTCTTTATTTGCTGTAATGCTGGGGTATTCAAGAGTGCCTTATGCGGCAGCGACTGATGGCGCTTTTTTTAAAATATTCGGCAAATTGCATCCCACAAAAAATTTCCCCTATGTTTCGTTGCTGGTATTGGCCGGTCTTGCTTTTGTATTTAGCTTAACCTTTAAAATGAAACACATTATTGATGGCATATTGGCCATGCGGATAATGGTGCAGTTTATTGGGCAGGCAGCAGGCGTGGTTTTATTGCGGAAAAGAAGTGGAACTATCAACCTGCCCTACAAGATGCCGCTGTATCCATTGCCTGTGCTGTTGGCAATTGCTATGTGGCTATTTATTTTTTATGCCACTGGTCTAACTATTATGTTATCTTTTTTACTCGTTTTTGGCAGTGGGCTAACTGTATATTTAATAATGGCCAAACTAAAAAAGCAATGGCCTTTTATCAGCTAAAATTGGTTGTCTCACTACATCCGTATCCCCTATTCTGTAAATTACTATCAACTTAATATGCAGTGTAATTATTTGTTCCTGCCCTTTTTTCACAGCATCATTCTTACGACTTTTCTGCAGCTGCAGATCGCCCCATTTTACCACATACTTATGGTTAGCTGTAGTCTTAAGTTTAAAGTAATTTTTAAATTCCATCACCCAACATATAAAAAAAGTATAAAAAAAATAATGCGTAGTACCTTTGTATAGAAAGTATAAAAATCATTGTTATGGAATTTGTGGATTACTATAATATACTGGGCGTTGATAAAAAAGCAACGGAAGACGATATTAAAAAAGCCTATCGAAAATTAGCGAGAAAATTACATCCTGATCTGAATCCGAATGATAAGGAAGCCAACAAAAAATTTCAGCAAATAAACGAAGCCAACGAAGTATTGAGTGATCCTGAAAAGCGCAAAAAATATGATCAATATGGCAAAGACTGGCAACATGCGGACCAGTTTGAACAACAACGCCGGTCGCAACGGCAGTCACCATTTTCTTCCGAAGGCCAACAATTTAGCGGTGGCGGAGAAGGAGATTTTTCAAGTTTTTTTGAATCTATGTTTGGAGGATCAGGCCGTAGCAGGCAAACAAAATTCAGGGGGCAGGATTACAATGCCGAACTGCAACTGGGCTTAACAGATGCAATGGAAACACATCAGCAAACCCTTACTGTAAACGGAAAAAATATCCGCATCACCATCCCCGCCGGTGTAGAAAATGGCCAGGTAATAAAATTAAAAGGTCATGGTGCACCGGGTGTAAACGGTGGTCCCGCAGGCGACCTGTTTATAACTTTTGTAATAGGTACGCATCCGGGTTTTAAAAGAATGGGCAACGATTTGTATACCCATGCCATCATTGATTTGTACACTGCTATGTTGGGAGGCGAAACGACTATTGACACATTGAAAGGAAAAGTAAAATTAAAAGTGAATCCCGAAACACAGTTTGGTACCAAGATAAGGTTAAAAGGAAAAGGTTTTCCGGTATATAAAAAGGAAGGCGAGTTTGGCGATTTATATGTTACCTACGATGTTAAATTGCCCACTAATTTAACAGAAAAACAAAAGACTTTATTCACTGAATTATCTCAGCTTTAATAAAATTATTTGTATGCCAACCACTCATTTAATAGCAGCCAGTGAATTTTGTATTTACCACCATATTGAGCCAGCTTTTATTTATTCTTTGCAGCAATCAGGCTTAATAGAAGTAACAGTTGTAGAGGAAAAACTGTTTGTGGAAGAAAGCGAATTGCCACAATTAGAAAGGCTGGTGCGTTTGTACCACGAGTTAGATATTAACCTGGAAGGTATTGAAACCATCACCTATTTACTGCAACGCATGCAGGATATGCAGCGGCAAATAGTAACGCTGGAGAACAGGCTGAGCATCTATGAAAATGAGTGACTGAAAAATTCAAACTTCACACTACTTGTAATATCCGTTTTTTCTGCGTTACTTATTTGATGACTTGCGAGCACAATCGGGTGTTTATTTTTTTGAAGCCACTTTCCTTTTCTTTCCCCATCTTTCTTTAACATAGTCATAAGCCTTTTTTTCATCTGCTTCGGTTGGATTAGCCTTGGCAAGATATTCAGTATAATATTTTTGTGCAAGCTGTGTGTTTTTTAAATTAATCTCACAAATGCGGCCGCTGTTATAATTCATCACCGGGTTCTTAAAAAGATAATAAGCCGTATCGTAATTACCCACTGCTTTTTTATATTGTTTCAGTGATTCATAATTGAGGGCAAGATTGTAATAATACATTTCTGCACTTTTTGAAATGGATAAACTCACGCAGATTTTCAGCAGCTCATTGCTTTTATTAAAGTCTTTTAATTTGGCCCATGCCTTAGCCTCGTAATAAAAAATATTGTCAACCGCAAAGCCTTTGAAAGCCAGGTATTCGCAAACCCTTATACAATCCGTATACAGTTTTAAATTGTAATAGGCAATTACCACCTGCGTCAATGGAGTCAGCGGTGCTTCGTCAAGACGTATCAATCTTTCGCCCGGTATGCGCACACCCTTGTAATCGTCTGCGTTGTAAGCAGAACGTATCCTTAGTTTTAAAAAAGAGATGTTCACAGAGTCCTGCGCAAGTCCTGCTTCAATGATGCTGTCTGCCCTTGCAAACTTTTTGTCATCCAGTAAAATGTCTGCCAGGCCAACGCCGTTTTTAGCATCTTTCGGCGACAACTCAAAAGCCCTGTTGTAGTACACAAAGGCAGAATCTCTCTTGTCTTTTCTGCGGAAAAGTTCGGCCATGCCGCGGTAATATGCCGCCTTACCTGGCTGCAGGTCAATAAGCCGCCGTGTATATTGCAATGCCCCGTCAGGGTTGTCGTTTTTATTTAAAATGGAGAGGTATTGAAGGGCCGCCACATTGGTAGAATCAATATTAAAAATAGCCTCGTAATATTTTTCAGCGGTAGCGGTATTGTCGTTCATATAATGGGCATAGCCCAGGTAACCGAGCAACCCAATGTTCTGTGTATCCGCAACAGCCGCCGGTGACAGGTAACTGATGGCCTCGTCAAATTGCTGGTTTTGAAAATACTCCATCACTTTGTTTTTGTCGATGGTATTGGATTGCGCCTGCATACTATACAGGAACAGTACCTGTACCAGCAGTAACGAAAAGATTTTTTTCATACAGTGCCAAATTATTTAATGATGCGAAAAGTACTCCTTATATTTTAAGAAATCAATTAATGTAAAAGGGGAAAGAAAATTAGATGAACGATTACTAAATGTAGCGTAGATGAAAAGTTGGAGGAATTCCATAAAACTTTTTCTAATTGTTACGTTTCTCTTTAAAAGAGGAACGGAGCCGTCTGTAAAAGATGCTACACTAACTTGCTTTAGTAATTGCGATTTTAAAATTTAGTAAGGATTGAACGGAGTTCGTTAAAAAGCACAGGTATTCTACAAGATAGGTTTGAGCGTAAAATACACTATCCGCGGTTAACGCAGCAAATCATATAAATCTTTGTTGATTATCTTTCCTGCTATTTATACGTTGCTTCTAAAATAATTATTTAATTTTTGATTGTTCTTTAAGAGCAAGAAAAAAGCCTGCCCCAAATAATAAAGTTACAAGGCCTGATATATATGGCATTAATTCAGTCATTTTTGCTATGTTTTAATAGTTTTAAATATATTCCGAAGCATAAAATTGTTGGAACCCAAAGGCCAACAAATATTGCATGTTGCTGATCCCCGCTGAACCATAAACTTTCTGAAAAAACAAGAGAGACTAAGGCAGCGCCAAACAATAGTTTGTCTGCCATGGAAAATTTTTTAAACATTGTACTTTTTTTATTTCCTACTCATATGGCTTTTCGGTTTCGCCCCGTTTTTAATATGGTATCTGGTCTCCATTATTTTTGTTTGAAAGACTAAACAATAATATTGAGCAATTGTTTTGTAACTGTGTGAAGTGTTTAAAAGATGTTACACTTATTCGTCACTGTTGCGGTCGAGATATTGCTCTGAATCCAGAAAATACCTCGATCCAAAAAAACAGTATGAAAGAATGGTGTGCAGGCGGATACAAAAGAAAGAACGCTGGATGCATTTGCAATTTATCCGCTTTTGCGCTGCATATGTTGCCAAAAGGCTTTGTAAGAATAAGGCATTATGGTATCCTTAGCAGTACATCAAAAGCTGATGATTGCTTCAACGTCATACCCCAATTGTACAAGGCCTTTTGTTGTGTGCAGCTTTATCTTCTATCATATTTGAACCAATTATTTTCATAATCTGTTTCAAAGTTTTCTTTGCTTTCAAGTTCAATTGACAAATCACTTTCTTGATAATAACTAAATTGGTCATGAGGGTTTAACAATTCAAAATACTTTCTTGTCAAGTATTTAATCATTGCATCTGTCGAATATTGTTGAACCTGTGCATTTGTAAAAAAGAAAAAAGTTACTGTATAATTCACCCCCACATAAACTTTCCAAAGTTCTTTTAGGTTAAGTTGGGATTCTAGATTTGCAATTTCACCTTTTGATATAGCCCATCTTGCTTCCTCTTTTGCAGGCCATTCAAACGATGTAATAACAATCCAAATATTTTCAGTGTTATGTTTTGGTAATCTTTCAGAAACAAGTTTAATAAATGGAGCCGACATTTCTAGCTGCCTAGTAGTTCCAAAACCGTACAGCAAGCTAATTTTTCGGGAGTCCATTTCAAATTCTAAAACTATCACTAACCTTTGCCTTGCACTATTCTTTATAGTATCGTAAATAATATTAAGAACTTTTACGTCGTAGGTTTTGTCGATCCAATTTGCTAAGTCAATAAATTCTTGTGACAAAGTAACTTCCCCTTTCTTAATGGACTTGGTAATTTTATACTCTGAATCTATAGGTGTCATGAGTTAAACGGGATGTCGATTAAAAGTTAAAAAGATGAGGACTTATTCGTCAGCCAGCATAGCAGCAAACCGTGTTAGCTGTTGTTTTTATTTCGGTTCAGTTTTATATAATACACAAGTTTTAAGTCGGTCGTTATTTGTCAATAGAGAATGTTCAAATTCAAATTGTTTTTTCATTCCAATTTTTGTCATAATGTGTTCTGATTTTGTGTTGATTTTTGGTGCAATTGAATATATGTTTTCAAGTTTTAGTTCATTCAAAGCATAGTCAAGACATTTTTTTGCTCCTTCTGATGCAAAACCTTTATTCCATTCACTACTTTTTATTCTCCAACCGATGTCAACACAAGGCGTAAAGTCAGCCTTATAAGTTTGTTCTGAAAGTCCGATGAAACCAATAAATGTATTGTCTTCAAGTTTGTCAACTGCGAAATAGCAAAATCCTTTGTCTTCTAATTGGTTTTTCATTCGTTCTACAAATTCAGTTGTTTGTTCCTTTGTCGGCATACTTGGGAAAAACTCCATCACTTTTTCATCAGAATTTATTTCGTGCATTTTGTCAATGTCTGTCAATTTCCAATTTCTAAATCCAAGTCGTTCGGAAGCAAATATGTGTTTTTTGTCGTCTTTCATTTTCAGTGTGGTCGGTCTAAAATAACAGCTAACGGTTTGCGGCTTGGCGAAGGGCGGGATTTTTAGCACAAATGTTCATATGAAGCACAAATGTTTGTTTAACCACAAATGTTTCATCGAAGCACGTCAGCCCGTCTTTTGCCAAACCGCTGTTAGGCGTATGTGCTTTTTGTCGCTCATTCTTTGATTTTTATTGTTCCTTTCCTGTACAAATCTAATGCTTTCTGCAAAATGGTTTCTATTGTCTTTAAGTGTAAATCTTGGTTTGGATTCACTCTAAAAATTTTCATTCTTGAACGGTCACCTTCTTCTAATTTTGGATGGTCAAGGTATTTTCCTTCTACCATAAGAATATATGGCTCGTCCGTTTTTTTATCTATCCATAAGTAGCAAAACATTTTCTTTTTATAGCAGAAGCAGGGCATTCCCCACTTCTGCGTTTCAGTAATATTTTTGTCTTGGTCAAGAATTATGTTTCGCAATGCCAACAAGCAACTCTTGTTTGGCTCTTCTTTGTTAAGATAGTAGTTATGCAGTTCTTCAAGCATTTCTTAATTTGTGGCGATTAAAAAATCAATTTCTGCATCATTTGGATTTTGTGCTTTTTCGCCAAAAACCTCAAAGTCTGCGGTAAATGCTCTATCTAAATCCATACTCCAAATTTCCGTCCATTTGTTCACTATTAACCCTTTCATTAAGTCGCCTTTTGCAGATAGTTTCACATAATTACCACCGTCAAAAGATTTGCCAATCATTCCATTGGGAATAGATTGTAAGTTAGAAACTTTGCATCCCAATATTGTTGTATATGGCTTTGTATGGTCGCTTTCATAGTCAGTGTAAATGGAATAAACGGAGCTGTCAATTTTGTTTGGTATTGCTCCCAAAACATTTTCGCTCATAAATTTACCCCACAAATCTCCAATATCTTTTGCAGCTTGATTGTTTTCATTTGTGGTTCTTACCGAAATGCCGATTATCATAAAAGGCTCAATTTTTACTTTATTCATTTTTACTATTTTTTTAGTGAGCCACAAAACTAAAAAGGTGTTGCGACAACCCTATGTCAAGGGTTGTGAAAAATATTTTTCCTTACAGATTTCAAAATATTCTTGTAGGGTCATTTTGTGAGGTTCAAACTGTTCGTTGAGCACATTTAATTTCACTATTCTGTCAAGGCGAAATGCCCTGAAATCTTTTCGTAACCTACAAAATGCAATTAGCAACCAATTTTCTTGGGTGCTGTAAATTGCAAATGGTTCAATGGTTCTTTCTGTTGTCTGGTTAGTTTCGGTAGAATGATAATTTATTTTGGTGAGATTGAAATTTGTCAAGGCTAATTGTAAAGTTGCTAAATAATTACTTGTTCTGTCGTTCTCAATATTTTGTCTAAACACAATACGATTAGAAAGCAAGTTTGCTTTATCTTTTGTATTGCTTCTTAAAACCGATTTTATTTTGAGAATTGCTTCTGTATATTCTTTAACAAATGAAGCGTCTTTGTTTTTTAAAATAAGTTGTTCGGCTGTAATTAATGCGTTGGCTTCACTTTCCGTAAACATTACTGGTGGAATTCTGTATCCTTCCATTATTGAGTAACCTTTCCCTTCTTCTGTCAAAATGGGAACACCTGCTTGTTCCAATGCTCTTATGTCTCTGTAAATAGTTCTGTTGCTAACCGAAAATTTGTTTGCCAATTCCGATGCCGTCAAAAGTCGTTTCGTTTGCAATTGGGTTAGAATTGCAGTCAATCTTGAAAGTCTTTTTGTGTCGTTATCGTTCATTTTTACTTCTGACTGTTGATGTTTAGATGGTCGCTGGTAGCATTACGCCTAACGGACAGGTATTGCTGCAGGTGTGGAATTCATTGCTTGTCCTGACTGGAACTGCTGCCCATTAAAGATTTAAAGTACAAGTTAAGAACTAAAAGCCCAACAGAATTCCGTCCGCCGAAACCGCTGCTGATAGTGAACTTTAGTGGCTGGGGATTTTTGTCCAAGGTTGAGAAGCGGGAAGATTTTCTATTTGCCACCCTTTCAATACTTTCATTGCTTCAGTATTATTTGTGTTAATCATAGGTATCTTTCTTTTTTCTGGTTCTTGCCTAAATTCTTCAAAAATAAAAGAGTCGTCAAAGCCCACCTCTGCTGCATCTTTATTTGTATTTGCGAAATAAACTATACGAAGTTTAGACCAATAAATAGCGCCGAGGCACATAGGACAGGGTTCTAACGTTGTGTACATTTCACAGTCTCCTAATTGCAAGTTTCCAATTTGATTACATGCATTTTCAATTGCAACCATTTCTCCATGAGCTGTGGGATTGTTTCGTGAAAATATTTCATTATGTCCTTCTCCTACGATAATCCCGTTTCTAACAATTACACAACCGATAGGTAATCCTTTACCACTCTTATATGCCATTTCAGAAAGCAATACAGCTCTTTTCATGAATTTTTCATCATAGCTATTGTCAATAATTTGCAGCATCTGAATTTTCTTGATTTTTTAATTATTTTGTCGTTGTACCTCTTAATTTCTTTTCATGAAATCGGATAAAGGTCTTTATAATAAAATTTCTCCTTGGATATTAGTCCTTCCTCCCAATGTTGAACTGATACTTCTTTTAGTTTGATTGTTTTATTATTATTGTACGTGCATGTTATTTCCCATTCGCTAAAAACCACATTCTCTTTATTGTTGATTGCTTGATTTAGAAGCTGACATTTGAACTGTTTTACATTTTCAAGATTTTGCTTTTCATTGTCCAAACAATTCTGTTTTCCAATTCTTGGTGCTTCTTCGTTTTCTTGCATAGTAACAGTGTCTGAATAAAATAATTCAATTGCTTTCAAAGTCTCCCCGTTGAAAATTAAATTATTTAATTCTGCTGTCTTCATCTCTAATTCTGTCATATATCGTTGCCAAATTTTTGAAATTTTCTGGTCTCACTCCCTTTGCCACTAACGGACAGGTATTGCTGCAGGTGGGATATTTTATAACGTCCAGCCCGGAACCGCTGCCCAATTGAAAATGACCCGTCCTGAAAAAAGTTGACTCGTTATTGCACAAAACCCAATCCTATGTTTACAATTCCTTACTTTGTGTTGCCTGCTGTGCTATGTTAGAGTGCTTGTCTTGTTTGTTAGAATAATGAAGTCTGCTCTATTTTCTTAGGATGGAATGTTCCAATAATTACAAATGGATTTGGTGCTCTAAGGTGGTGTACTCTCGTTGTTCCTAAGAATAAATACAAGTCTTTCGTTTTTGCAAAGTCGTCGAAATATTTTTTCTTAACATCTGCACAAGCTTTTGCCTCATCGCCTTCGTGTCGTCTCAAACAATTCCAATATAGTTGTCCAATTTCCCAATCTTCAATCATTAAAGTTCTTTCCTTTTCATCTTCACTTTTGAATTTATAAGAAAATTTGTATGGTAGTTTTTTAACTACTTCAAAAGGGTTGTCTGAATTTTTAAAAAGGTCAAGTTGCTGGGCATTTGCTTTCAGTTGTGCTAATTTCTCTTTATCCCATTCCCGTTCTGCTTTTTCAATTTCAAAGCCTAATATTTCGGTAGGCTTAAAAACGGCAAGCGAAGTATATTTTTTAGGGTCTTTTGCTTCCGCAATTAAGTCAGTCATGTTGGTGTGTACATTTTTGAGTACAATTTCTTTTCTAAGTCTCCAACTATCTTCTGTTCCTAAATGGTCAACAATTGTAAAAGCGGTTTCAATTGATTTAGGTTTATGGCTTTCTAAACGGAAGTCAGAATTATTTCTTTCAAGGTCAACTTCAACCCAATCATATTTACTGTATTGCTCATCATATTCAAGTTTACGAAATGGAATTGGGTAAACTCTTATCCAACTTCCATCTTCAAGAAAACCTGCGGTACATACAAGTTCGTCATATTTGCTTGAAAGAGTAGGGTATGTTTTAACAGCAATTAGAACTTTGGTCAACGCCATAAACTAAATATGTTTTAATTCATAATTCCATTCAGGTAGTGTTATAATTGCTTCCGCTAAATGTTTTCTATGGCATTGGCAAATATTCGCTTCAAAGCAAGTTAAAGCAATTCTTTTTCTATCTTTTAATAAATTTAAGATTTGTTGTTGCTGGCTTACAGTTTTCTTTAAGTTTTGCTTTTTGTAAATATCAAAAAGGTTATCGTAATCCGTCTGTGTTTTTAATTCCTGTCTTTGGTCAGATTGAATACCAACTTCTGGTATATGCAAGTATTCAATGTTTAAGCTGGCACAAAAAGTTTTTAATTGTGTTTTTGAAAAACCAAATTTCATGCTTAGGGCATTGTTTCTAACATCCACTAAAACCTTTACATCATTTTTAATCAACCGATTTAAATACTCTTCTAACGAAATTCCTTCGTAGCCAATCGTATAAAGGATTGTATTAGCATTGATTGGTTTTGCTTTTAAAACCTTATCATATTGTTCTTCATTTAAAATTTCTTTTGCCTTAACGCTATTGATTGCAAAATACTGGTAGTTTAAGTAAGTTAATTTCATCAAAGAATTTGTTGTCAACTTACCATTGAATAACGTCGAAGAGAACCCATGCAAACTGTCAAGATTTACACCACCGGAACCTGCCCCTACTGCATCCAGGCCAAACAATTACTCAAAGCACGCGGCGTGACTGAGCTCGATGAAATCCGTGTTGACATGGTTCCGGCCGAGCGCCAGACCATGATGGCCCTCACGGGTCGCCGTACAGTGCCGCAGATTTTTATTGGCCAGACCCATGTGGGCGGCTGTGACGACCTGGTGGCGCTGGACGGCAAGGGCGGCTTGCTGCCGCTGCTGAACGCCAGCCAGGCGGCCTGAACACTTATCCATGCCGTTCGCATCTGCCTGAATTTTTGTCACGGCAGGCTGAGATAATGCGGCGTTGCCCTCCCTCAGAGGGTGGGCACATCAACAATCATTTCCTGAAAAGCCAACCGAAAGCGCACCATGGCCGAAGCCAACCTTGACCCAATTTTCCAGATTCAGCGTGTCTACCTCAAAGACCTGTCCCTGGAGCAACCCAACTCTCCGCAAATCCTGTTGAACCAGGAGCAGCCCGGCGTTGACATCCAGCTCGGCGTCGAAGCTGCTCCGGTCGCTGAAGGCCTGTTTGAAATCACCGTCACGGCCACCATACACGCCAAGATCGCAGACAAAACCGTGTTTCTGGTGGAAGCCAAGCAAGCCGGTATTTTTGAAATCCGCAACCTCTCCGCCGAGCAGATGGGACCGCTGATGGGCATCGCCTGC
>JANXSR010000054.1 GCA_025352625.1 Ferruginibacter sp. | reverse complement strand
CCCTCGGCAGCCGTTGCAGAAAAACGCACACTACTTCTATCCTCTAACGGGGCAATTTCACTTTGTAAATTTGTTATAATAAATACAATTACAACAATACATGCTACAACTACTACCCATGCAACCCACCTCACTTTTATAAACCCTTCTAACAAGCGCAGGTACCCATTTTCCATACCAGTAAAAAATGGTTCTGTCTTTCTGTAAAATTTACCATGGCCTGCAGTTTTTCTACTCAGCACAACATTTAAAACAGGAGTAATGGTTAATGATACCAAGGCCGAAATTAATACTGCCGCAGCAAGTGTTACACCAAACTCCCTAAACAGCCTGCCTACAAAACCTTCCAAAAATATTACAGGTAAAAATACTACTGCCAATGTGATAGAAGTTGAGATAACTGCAAAAAATATTTCTTTACTTCCTTCTATGGCCGCCTGTCTGATTGGCATTCCTTTTTCAAATTTGCTAAAAATATTTTCGGTTACAACAATGCCATCATCTACTACCAGTCCGGTTGCCAGTACAATGGCCAGCAGTGTTAAAATATTGATGGAAAACCCTGAAAAATACATAATAAAAAAAGTAGCCACCAACGAAATTGGAATGTCTATCAGCGGGCGAATAGCAATTAACCAATCCCTGAAAAAGAAAAAGATAACGAGTACTACCAGCGTAAAAGAAATTATTAATGTTTCTTCAACTTCTTTGAGCGACTTGCGGATATTGGTAGTGTTATCCAATAACACATTCATTTCAATATCAGTCTTATTGGTTTTTTTTATCCCCTCCAGCTTTTTATTAAAATCGTTGGCAATCTGAATATTATTGGCGCCGGGTTGTGGTATTATAACAATACCAACAGCATTCACGCCATTATACTTCCAGCTTTGTTCCAATGTTTCAGGCCCAATTTCAACACGGGCAACATCACTTAGCCTTACTATGCCACTGCTATCTTCTCTAAGAATAAGGTTCTGAAAATCTTTTTCACTTGTTAACCTGCCCAATGTTTTAATCGTTAATTCGGTGTTGGTACCATAAATTTTGCCGGGAGGCAAATCGATATTTTCATTGTTTAATGACGTTCTGATATCAGAAAAAGAAACCCTTTGTGCATTCATTTTATCAGGATTAAGCCAAATGCGCATAGCATATCTTTTTTGCCCAAATATATTTACAGCACTTACCTGGTTGATGGTTTGAAACTGTTGCTGCAATACATTTTCTGCATAATCACTCAGCTCTAATAAGCCCTTGGTTTTACTTTGTACAGCAAGAATTAAAATAAAATCGCTGTTAGCATCTGATTTGGTAACTACTGGTGGTGCATCAATATCTTGTGGCAAACTACGACTGGCCTGCCCAACTTTATCCCGTACATCACTGGCGGCTGCTTCAAGATCAACACCAAGTTCAAACTCTACGGTTATATTACTGTTTCCTAAAGTACTGGAAGAAGTGATTGTTTTAATTCCGGGGATGCCATTTATCTGCTTTTCTAAAGGCTCTGTAACCTGGCTCTCCATAATATCCGGGTTGGCACCGGTATATGAAGTGCTTACGTTAATTGTTGCAGGATCAATAGCTGGATAATCCCTTACGGCAAGAAAAGTATACCCCACAATACCAAATAAGATAATCATCAAATTTAATACTGTGGCAAAAACTGGCCGCTTTATAGAAAATTCAGAAATATTCATGCAATAAAACGGGGTCTAATGTTTATTAAAATCATCAACATGCAGTTCAATTATTTTATTCGTAACGGCATAATAAAATTCATTGCCTTAATACATTCTTCATTATTTAGCCGACCCATTTAAATCTTGCATTTTCTTTACACTTCTTACTTTTACCAAACCCTTTGGTCTTGCAAACAAAACCCCTGTTACCACAACTGAATCTCCCACATTTATACCTTCCAAAACTTCTACAGTATTAGCTTCTCTAATACCAGTTTTAATGCTTACAAAACTGGCTTTTCCATTCTTAACCAAAATAACCTGATTATTTTTATCATCTGGAATTATACAATTGCTTGGTACTTTTATAGACATCCTGCTTTTTCCTGCATCAATATATACTTTTGCAAAACCACCTATGTTAGCAATTCCGCTATCCAATATTGCCCTTACTTTTAAATTACGTGTCTCCGTATTTGCACCGGGTTCGATGGCTATTACGGTTGCATTTCGTTGTTGTTTTGCAGCTGCATCTAATTCTACATTAACAACCATTCCATTTTTTATTACACTCCCATATATTTCGGGCAGGGTAAAATCAATTTTTATTTTATCAATTTGCTGTAGACTGGCAATAACCGTAGCTGGTGTTACATAAGCCCCCGGACTAACTCCTCTTAAACCTGCTACACCTGTAAAAGGTGCTTTAATAATAGTTTTGTCTATCAGAGCCTGTGTATACCCCATGTCTGCGTTTAAATTATTTACCTGGTTTAAAGCGGCATCATAATCTGCCTGGTTAAGCCCATTTACATCCAGTAATTGTCTATACCTTTCTACTGTTTTTTGAGCCAGTATCAACTGAACTTTACTTTTGAAAAGTTGTGCTTTGAGGTCGGCATCATTCACATGTGCCACCACTGTTCCTTTTTCAATGGACTTACCTTCGGGTACTTTGAGGTAGGTAAGTCTGCCGCTTACTTCAGGACGTAACTCAACATATTCGCCCGCTATGACTGTTCCGTTAGCTTCAATAATATTACTGATGCTTTCGGGTGTGGCAATAATTACATCCACAATCGTTGGAGGATTTTCTTTACGTTGTGTGGCTATTGTGGATTTATTTTTACAATTAGGGAAAACAATAACACACACATAAATAAGAGAAAGAAGGATAATTCTTTTAACTGTAAATTTCATTTATGCTGGAATATTAATTATGAAGACAAATATAACTGCTTTTGCCAATCCCTAAATTAACAATTTAGGAACAGTAATTATATCGTCTAGAAATAATTCATTTGTTATTAACCAGTAATTTTTACAACAATCAAATCAAGATTTTTTTAGTTTAATTAAAAAATATCAAACTTACTTTTTGCAATTTTTACCTTTCTTTGCGTAAAATAAAAAACATGAAACCTCTTGTTGGTATTATAATGGGCAGCGAAAGTGATCTTGAAGTAATGAAAGGTGCCGCAGAAATGTTACGCCAGTTTGAAGTGGAGCCAGAGTTAACCATAGTATCTGCACATCGTACCCCGGAGCGTTTAAGAGAGTATGCTTCCAAAGCAAAAGAAAGAGGTTTAAAAGTAATCATTGCAGGTGCTGGTGGGGCGGCACATTTACCGGGCATGGTAGCAGCACAAACCATTTTACCTGTAATTGGTGTGCCGGTAAAATCATCTAATTCAGTTGATGGTTGGGATTCTATCTTATCTATTTTGCAAATGCCTTACGGTGTACCAGTAGCAACTGTTGCATTAAACGGGGCCAAAAATGCAGGTATATTAGCTGCACAAATTTTAGCACTACATGATACTTCCATTGCAGGAAAATTAGAAGCCTACAAAGAATACCAGGATGATATTGTTATGGAAAGTGTAAAGAATGTAAAATATCTCGGCTTTACAAATGAGTTTGATAAATTTGAAAAATAAGGTTAATTAAAAATTATTGCTTTTTCAGATAAGCATTGAAGAGCATACCTGTAGCACCAGTCTGCCATGGCGGATTACACACTTTTTATGAATTCTTATTGGGAACTTTTATATAAGAGCAGAGAAGGATAATACTATTTCAACAAATAATTTACTCCAAAATAATTCCCAACTCCTGGCTTAATCCTTTGGAATCATTAAAAATCATTTCAATAAAATCCTTTCCCCATACAGCGTAAAAAGGCATAATATTTACAACCCGTTCCTGCAGATTATTATTGGGGAATAATTCTTTCCTTAGTTTTTGAACTTTCCGTTGTTGAGCCTCAAATTTTTTTCTTTCTGCACTCAGCATTTTCTTTTCCAATGCATTTATTTTATTTAATGCCTGTGTAAATAATGCGCTGGTATGTGTCTTTAAGGTAACATCAATGCTACCCGAAATATTTTTTAATTGCTCGTACAAGTCGGTTAGTTGCTGCTTCTCTTTTTCAAGACCCAATTGCACCACACTATCTCTTTGCACCAATTGATTTATCTGTTCAAGTGCTGGTTTAAACAATGCTGAATAGTCTAATTTTAATTTTTCTACAATACCCTGAAATTCTTTATTGACAAACATAAAAGAGTTACGTACAATTAACATTGGGTAAGGCACTTCTACTGCTTCAAAAACTTTCTTTAATTCAAGCCAGTAAGCTATCTCTCCACCGCCACCAATAAATGCAATGCCAGGTAAAATAAATTCCTGCAAAACAGGCCGCAGTATTACATTAGGGCTAAAACGTTCCGGATGATCCTCCAACTCCTGCAATAACTGTTGCAGGGTAAATTTTAAAGTAGTATTTACAATTACAAACGCATCTCCTGATTGTTCAATTCGCTCTCTCTTGTTATCTAATAAGTAAAATAAATTTATTTCCCGGCCACTTGCCTGTGCTTTATAAACTGCTGGAAATTGGCTTACTGTTTCTTCAACTGCTTTGTGAGAAAACCCTGTGGTTAATTCCTTTTTTATCACAGGAATAAATGCTCTTTTTACAAGGTCACTATCAGGCAGCAAAATCAGCAAGCCATATGCCGCAAATAATTCATTCACTAATTTAAAAGTAGCTTGCTCAATAGTTACCTCTACTTTATAACATTGTTTCATTAATGCAATAATCTCTGCCCCAAAAGGAAATACCAATAATTGCCCACTGATGGTTTCTATTAATTGTATCAAAGCCTTGTCTACTTTCATTCTTCCAACAGCACCGGTTTGTTTGGTTGCCCATTCAAATTTTTCTCCATTTATAAAAATATGCCCTAGTTCATCAAGGTCTGCATCTTCGCTTCCCATGTAATAAACCGGCACAAAATTGTGTGCTGGTATTTCAATTTGTAATTCTTCTGCCAGTTTTATGATGTGTAAAATTTTGAAAATAAAATACAGGTACCCCGTAAATATATTGGGCTGATGAGCAGTACAAATAGTGAAGGTGTTATCGCTGCTTAATTGTTGAAGGTAATTTTTTTGGCGCCCGTTAAGTTCAACATCCTGGTATTGCCTGCTTAATATTTCTACCAGTAATTGTCTGTCTGTGGGAAATGATATACGCTTTTCAATGGCCGCTTTTATACCCTCTTTAGTAACGGGATGATTATAGAACGGCAATAATTTTTCTTCGCCGGCAATGTAATCAGTAACCATTTTAGAAAAATAGCCTGTTTGCTTATACGAAATAAATTGCGCTGTTGTATTCATTAAAGAAATAAAATTAGGGAGCTAACATTTTAAACTATTGTAAAAATAAGGTGTAAACTTTATAATCAATTGCAGCGGGTAAATTTAAAATTACCACAGATTTCTGGGTTGCCAGCCCTCATAAAACCTGTGCTGAATTAAGATAAACCTATAAAAGGTTGGCCACCTTTGCTACAACTTACACCACCTCGCCCTCAATATCATAATCATAAGCTTTGGTAATTTTTACCTGTACAAATTCACCAATCGTTAATTTTTTCTTACTCTCAATAATTACTTCATTATCCACTTCCACACTATCAAATTCTGTACGCCCAAGGTAACGGCCGGCTTCTTTTTTATCTATCAGTACTTTAAATGTTTTACCAACTTTCTCCTGGTTCTTTTCAAGGCTAATTTCC
>JANXSR010000048.1 GCA_025352625.1 Ferruginibacter sp. | reverse complement strand
CGCAGGATGTGAGTGGCTGGAGTGGCAAAGGTTTGCACACCACCACTTTTGCAGAAATGTTTAACCTTCCTTTTGGCGGACGAATTATTGATACTCCGGGTATCAGAGAACTTGGTTTGGTAGATATTCCCAAACAGGAACTCTCGCATTACTTTCCTGAGATGAGAGCTCTTATCAATGATTGCCAGTTTAATAATTGCATGCACATCAACGAACCGGGGTGCGCTGTAAAAGAAGCGGTACAGGCGGATGTTATCCATATTGACAGGTATATCAGTTACTGCAATATTCTTGATAAAATTGAGGAAAAATCGTATTGATTTAGTAAGCCTTGTGCTCTAAAAAATGAGCAATCTCCAGCACAGCATTGTTTTCCTGTTGTACACTTTTTATATGTTGCGGAAAAATAGATACGCCGTTAAAAACATTATAATGCAAGGTGAGCAGGTGATTCTTGTAATGAAAATCCCAGTTCAAAGTTTCACTATCATCTACCTGGTTTAAAAAGTCAATTTGTAAATCTGTAGCTAATGTATCTGCAATAGAATAAAACTTTGAGACACCACAATTGTCGTCGATTACAGCTTCGGTATTACCGAATTTAGTTTTTAAGTGATAACACATAAAAGTAGGGTTTATTGATTTCGGATTAAATAATAAAATTATGAAAAGAGTTAATAATTATATCATTGCTTATTGAACTGATTAATAGATTTTTCTGCCTCCTTTATACTTCGATTCCTTTACTTTTTCGCCCTTGGCAATTTTTTGATCGTTGCTTAGTTCGCCTGGTTTGGGTGCTCCGGGGCAACCGTATTTTTCTGTCTTTTTAAATATAGAACATCCGGCGGTGCCGAATAAATACGAAACAAGTAAAACGGCGATTAAAGTTTTTTTCATGTATCCAATTAATTATAAATCGTTAGCACCAGTTTCCTGCTCTTTAAACCATCCGCTGTACATCAAATAATTTTCTGCTATTCTGTTAATCTCTCCGCTAATCAGTTCTTGACTAATATTTTTAATTTTTTTAGCAGGAACGCCTGCATAAATGCAACCCGGCTCAATGATGGTATTTTCAAGTACAACAGCTCCGGCGGCAATAATGCAATTACTACCAATCTGCACATTGTCCATCACAATAGCTCCCATTCCTACCAATACATTATCAGCTATAACGCATCCATGTACAATTGCATTGTGTCCGATGCTAACATTATTTCCAATAATGGCTTTGGTTTTCTGATAAGTACAGTGAATAACAGCCCCATCCTGCACATTTACTTTGTTACCCATGCGGATGCTGTTAACATCACCACGTATAACTGTATTAAACCAAACACTGCAATCGTTGCCCATTATTACATCACCAACAATTGTAGCATTGGGAGCTATAAAACAATTGTTACCCATACTTGGCAACACACCTTTAACCGGAAGAATTACTGGCATATTATTTATTTTTTGTTGCTAACACTTGTATTTCAATTTAACAACATTGTGTTGTTTGCTGATTTTGTCGGCATTATGATGTTACAATTAAATCGGGACTTGTACTTTTTCAACTTCACACAACAATACCATTCGCCACAATAAAGCTTTTAAAATCTTATTACTGAATTACAACTTTTTGTTACTTTCAATATTTATGCGAATATCAAACTTTCTTAACGAAATTTGTAAGCTATGACGCGACGCCAGTTATTTCTTACTCATGTAGGCCAAACCTCTGAAGCACCCTTAGCCCTTGAAATTATAAAAGCCAGGGGTAGCAACATGTGGGATATTAATGGAAAACAATATATTGATCTTATTGCCGGCATCAGCGTTTGTAATATTGGACATTGTCATCCAGCGGTTATTGAAGCTATTAAGAAGCAAATTGATGACTATATGCATATTATGGTTTACGGAGAACTGATAGAGAGCCCACAGGTAGCGTATGCAAAAATGCTGATTGATTATTTACCCACAACATTAAACTCGGTTTTTTATACCGCCAGTGGAAGCGAAGCAACAGAAGGGGCAATGAAACTGGCTAAACGATTTACCGGCAGAACGCAAATTATTTCTTTTCAAAATTCTTATCACGGAAGTACGCAGGGAGCATTAAGTGTTATGGGCGATGAGTATTGGCGCAATGCCTTTAGACCGCTATTACCTGATACAATGCAACTCAAGTACAATTCATTTACCGACCTGGAAAATGTTACAGAAAAAACAGCCTGCGTAATAGCTGAAACTGTACAGGCAGAAGCAGGAGTGCTGGTGCCACAAAACAATTGGCTTTCTGCATTGCGGGCCCGCTGCACAAAAACAGGTACACTGTTGGTTTTAGATGAAATACAATGCGCTTTTGGTCGCAATGGAACGCTGTTTGCATTTGAACAATTTGATGTGGTGCCAGATATATTATTACTTGGTAAAGCGTTGGGAGGCGGTATGCCATTGGGTGCTTTTGTAGCCAATAAAAAATTGATGGATTCTTTAACCCATCATCCTGTGTTGGGGCATATCAATACATTTGGAGGCCACCCAGTGAGTTGTTCAGCCGGCCTTGCTGCATTGAAAGTATTGTTACAAGAAAGTTTAATGGATACGGTAAATGAAAAAGAGCTTCTGTTTCTATCACATCTTCATCATCCTTCCATAAAAGCGGTACGAAGCTGCGGCCTGATGATAGCTGTAGAATTTGACGATTTTGAGTTTAATAAAAAAGTAATTGATGCCCTGATAGAAGAGGGCATATTTACCGATTGGTTTTTATTTGCCCCTAATTGTTTAAGAATAGTGCCGCCGTTGGTGATTACGGCAGAAGAAATAATTATTGCCTGCGATAAACTCATCCGAGTTTTAAATAACTTAGGTTAAAAAATTCTTGCGAATATCAAATCTTTCTATTTACTTTGTATTTCAAAGTACTTTTTATGAATCAACAACAACCGCTGGAAGATCTGCAACACATAAAAAAAATGATGGAGCGCAGTAGCCGATTTATAAGTTTAAGTGGTCTAAGCGGTATTGCCGCAGGTACATGTGCTTTGATTGGAGCTGTGGTGGCTTATCCATATGTGCAGGGAAGAAAGGATTTATTTATTGATGCTGTAAAGGGTTTTGATTTGGCAAGGGCCGGTGATTATAGAATGATTTTATATACCTGGCTATTTTGGATTGCCGCAGTCACTTTTAGTTTTGCCGTGGGTACAGCATTTATCTTCACTTATATCAGAAGTAAAAAAGAGCATATCCCTTTGTGGGGTACAACTGCTAAACGACTAATGATTAATGTTGCAATTCCTTTATTGGTAGGTGGATTATTTTTGATAAAACTAATACTCGCTAATGTAACCGGATTAATTGCACCAACCTCTTTAATTTTCTACGGACTGGCATTAGTTAATGCCAGTAAATATACACTCGGCGAACTTCGATACCTAGGTTATGGGCAGTTGGTATTAGCTGTAATTAATTTATGGTTTACAGGATATGGCATTTATTTTTGGGCAATAGGTTTTGGGTTGCTACATATTATTTATGGATTTGTAATGTGGTATAGATACGAAAAAGTATGACTGTTTTAAGTAAAGAATAGCTAATTAATAAAAAATAGAGGAGATTACAAACTGAGGTAAATGAATAATCCGATAGAAAATTTAAATAAAATTTTTGACAGCCGTATACGCCTGGGCATAATGAGTGCGCTGATGGTAAATGCGGAGATTAATTTTAATGATCTTAAGGAACTAATGGATATTACAGATGGTAACCTGGCAAGCCACATTAAAACATTGGAAGAAAACAGCGTAATCAAAGTGCAGAAAGGGTTTATAGGCAAAAAAACCAATACTACTTATTCTTTAACTAAAGCTGGGGAAAAGGCATTTAGAGCCCACATTGAAGCATTAGAAAAAATGATCAGGCAGACGAAATAATTTTTTTTGCATATATACTTTGAAATACAAAGCACTTTTAAAATGAATTATTATTTAAAATCAACCATACATAGTTTTACCATTTGGGTGCTGGCTGCATTAATCAATGCAATTTTAAGTACCTGCTGTTTATTAGTAGCACCAAAAGCATTTGATAATTGGGGAGAAGCATTTATGCTGGCCTTCTTTGTTACACTTATATTTTCTATACCCGGCGTATTTATTTTCTGGATTACCTATATGACCAATAGAATGACTGATAGCAGTTCATTATTTCGCGTATTACTTCGTACCGGTTTTATTATAGCAGTGGTTTCGGGGTTGCTTTTTTTTATTTCTTTTAACGGCATGTTAAAGGGCTTTACTTTCTTTTTATTTCTTTCAATAATAGTTGCTGCTATTTCTTCAATTATGCTTCACCACAATTTTATTATCGTCAGTCACAAAAATAAAATCCGTAATAATGAATAAAGTAATTACAAAAATCCGCTCAGCGATATTGGTGTATTTAACCCACCACATGGCTTTACCCATTTTACAGCTCATTCGTAAGCCTCTAAAATTCCCATATAATCAGGAGCAATTAAAACAGTTTCCTGAAGGTTCCTTAGGTAAAGATCTTATAACTATGCTTGAAAGAAAAAAACTTCAATTGCTTCCTTATTATGCAAAGCATGATATTAAACATCTCTTGTTACAATACGACACTACAGATGAAGGCGAAGTTTGCTTACAATGCTTTATGTTAGGAAACAGGCACCTGTCTTTTCCGGTTGTGGCCACTGTTTTGTATGGTTTTGTAACCATGCCTGAATATTGGGGCAAATTTAAACAGGCGTATAAGCGGGGTTATAAAAATAAATGCATGCAAGACTGGCAATGGTTTACACTTCTTCATCAACCTACTCAATTACTCATCAATAAAATTAATAACTGTAAAAAAAATGAGGACTAACATTTTAAATTATGGCTATTGCTTACAATTAGCTGCCGCTTCATTAATCAAAAAAGATAAATTATAAACTCATGAAACCAGAATCAATAAAAATCTTCTTGGTAACAGCCGGTGCTGTTTTATTTAATATTATTTTTTGGCATCAGAAAATGGCAGTCAATACATTATTTTTTGATGTATTTATTTTATGGTCCGTTTTTTATCTATACCCCGATGCTTTTAAAAAAATACCAATGAAGTGGTTGCTGGCAGCGCATATCATTACAGTTACAACTGTAATAATTCACAATACTATTTTAAGTAAATTTGCTTTTAGTATTACGTTACTTTTAGTGGTAGTATTTACTCAATACCTGCATCGATCTGTATGGTATGCGGCCGGTTCTGCTTTTATGAATTATTTATTGATGGTGCCTTCATTGTTAACCAATGTTCAGGAACTGAAACAAAATAAATTCAGGCTTACTAACCTTCGTAAAGCCTTACGTTTTTTAATTATTCCCACATTGCTGGTATTTTTATTTTTTGGTCTCTACAACTTTTCCAATTCTATTTTCAGCATTATTGTGAATGATATTGGTGTAGCGGTTCAACAATTTTTTGCCCATTTTTTTAACTGGTTTAGCTGGCAACGTTTAGGGTTTTTATTGCTGGGCTTGTTTATTACCGGAGGTTTACTATTAAAAAGTAAAATCCTTTATTTTTCTGAAACTGATATTAATAAAAGTACCGATCTGCTAAGGAAAAAAAATAACCTGGTGAAATGGAAGCAAACAGGATGGTTTCAATTATTGAGTTTGATAATGGGCAGATTTGCCAATGGAATAATGGCCCTGCGAAATGAAAATAAAACGGGTATCATTAGCCTTGTATTATTGAATATTCTTTTGCTTTGTATTAATTGCATTGATGTAATATATGTATGGTTTGGATTTCAATACAACACAGATATGAACCTTTCTCAGTATGTGCACGAAGGTACAGGAATGCTTATTTTTTCTATTGTACTGGCGATGGTATTAGTATTGTTTTTCTTTAGAGGAAATTTAAATTTTTATAAAAAAAATCGGCACTTAAGGTATGGGGCTTATGCATGGTTGATACAAAATATGGTATTAGTTTTTTCTGTATTGATAAGGGATTACTATTATATTACCCATATGGGGCTTGCCTATAAACGCATAGGGGTGTTATTTTTTTTGTTACTGGTATTAATCGGGTTAATTACTGTTTTCATAAAAATTCAACAAGTTAAAACTACATACTATTTGTTAAGAATAAATGCTTGGTTTGCCATTGGTATTCTAATTTTTTCAGCCTGTGTTCATTGGGATGAGATGATTGCAGATTATAATCTTGCGAGAAAAAATGTAATCCCACTGGATATAAAATTTTTACTGTCTTTGTCTGATAAAACCTTACCCGTTTTAGAAGCCAATAGCGATGTATTTGATAAGTATGATAACCAGCGTATTGATGGCGAAGGACAATATTTATACCGTTCTCAGCTATCTCCAAAAGAGGTTTTTAAAAATAGAAAAACGGATTTTATTGCAACCCAAAATACTTACACATGGCTTTCGTGGAATTTTGCTGATGCTTATGTTAAAAAGCATTTAACTAACACCCCTGTTACTACAGCCAGTAATAATTGAATGTAAAATTAGCTGGCAAATTCTTTTTTATTCTTAAATGACTAATTATGAAACAACAAATTTGGTTTAAAAAATTCAGATGGATTTATTTACCTATCCACACATTTGGATACCTTGTAACTTTACTGGCAATGTTATTTATGGTGCCAATAACAATGGCTGTATATAGAAATTCGCATTCTGTATCAGATGCCTTGTATGAACTATTTGTATACACAACCTGCACTGCTTTTTGGTGGAAATGGGTGGCAGAAAAAACAAGTTTAAAATGAAAATAGCAAAAGCATTCATTAATGCAGCCAATGGTATTGGTCATTGTATCCGTGGTGAACTAAATTTTAAAATTCAACTGGTGGCAGCTATTACAGCAATTGTACTTGGTATATTTTTTAATATTAGCACAACTGAATGGCTGTTTATAATTAGTTGCAGCATGCTGGTATTATCGCTTGAGTTACTGAATACGGCATTGGAAAATGTTTGCAATATCATAACCAAAGAAATTCATCCGGTCATCAAGATTGTAAAAGATGTAGCTGCAGGCGCTGTATTGGTAAGTGCTATTGGAAGCGCAATCATCGGAGTAATTATATTTCTTCCTAAAATCATTCATCAACTAAGATAACAGCAGTGACAAAAATTAATTCATTAAAAAAATTGATAGCAGCATTTATTGCTTTTATCTTTATAATGCTGGCATTCAGATTTCTTTATGCAAAAAGTATCACCTATATATTTCTTTTATGGAATTTATTTTTGGCATGGATACCATTTCAGCTAAGTATATTATTAACCGATAGAAAAGGTACTTCAAAGTGGATCAATAATTTTTTATTAGCAGCATGGTTACTTTTTTTTCCAAATGCTTTATATATTATCACAGATCTTATTCACCTGGAAGATGTGAAAACTGATGTTCCGGTATGGTTTGATGCTATTTTATTATTTACTTCTTCTATTGCCGGATTGATTATGGCCTTTACCTCCCTATTTAGTCGTCCCTCAAAAAGTCGTTTTTAATTTTGGGGCAAAAAAATTCCAGTAAGCTGCTACAATGTATTTGCAGATGAGTAACCAACATGTTATTGCCTCTGTGCGCCAGAGGATCATCGCTCGTTTAAAATTCATCCCT
>JANXSR010000032.1 GCA_025352625.1 Ferruginibacter sp. | reverse complement strand
CTTTAAGCGTGAAAGGGTTTTGTATTTTTTTGTTATGGGTTTTCGTACAAATAATACATCAATTACAAAACTGTTTTAACGAAACCACAACTGGTAATATCCTTTAAATGTAAAGGTCTCAATTTTAAAATTGAGACCTTTTTATAAATTTTTAAAATAGGTATCGCAATCGAGTAGCCTTAGTGATAGCTTATTGAGCCAGGTTATTTATAGAGTCGGTTTAAAATATATGGTGGCATTTTTATTTGACGGCTTTCACAGCAGCGTTAGAATCTTACAAATTTTTCTATTGTTCCGTCAGCCGGAATGTAGCCTCTGTAAACAGTAAGCGTATCTTTTACAATTTCAAAAAAGAGTCTGTCATATTTATCCTCCTTCAAAATAAGGTAATCCATAAGTCGGCCTGTAACCTGTGAGGTATCCTTGCCTGCACTATATCTTCCGCTATCGGTGTAAGCGTAAACAGGCGATGTCGATTTAACCGAAAATACATACATCGAATCTGTAAACTTCCAGGTATTTCCGTTTCCCGGTTCAAAATATGGATTGCAATTAGGTGTTTGACAACCATATAAAATTCTCAATTCCCAATATCCATTAATTGCAGCAGAATCTGTAACAACATATCCGGAACTGGCAGCTTTATTTTTTTGTGGGGAGATGCTATTTTTTTTACAACTGATAAAAAGAAAAACAGCACAGATTAAATAAAACGAGAGAACGATGCATTTCATAAAAAAACTTTATTTGAAACACTGACAGTTAAAGTTGATAAAGGGTTGTATAGAAATTTTAGCTGCTGTTTATTTATCAAGCCCCAATAATATAATGCCCCATATTGACTGTAGCACTACTCTTGAAGCGAAGTTTCAACCCCATATCGTATTGCTGCTTCAAGTATATCAAGGTTTATGTCTTTTAGAGTTTTGAACTTAATGCAATACCCGGTCACGCTTGCCTTGCCTATTTTTTCCCCATACGTTTGGGCTAAGTATGTCTTATCTTTTATACCAAGTATGTAGACAGATATTCCAGTTGTGTTTGCGCTCATACCAATTTGATAAAACGCTTTGGTTGTTTCATCAGCATATTTTATTGTGTAAAATCCATAACCTACATTGGGGTTGGAAACAGTTTTATTTTCACTGTTTTTACCATCTAAGAACCATAATTTACATCCCGGTAATACCTGAAGTATGAACCTGTGCAACGCTTGCATGTCACTGCGTTTTGGCTCAGGCTGGCTGGTGATATACGCTTTAATTTGTTCTTGTACGTTCATATAAAATATTAAATTACGTGGTGCTTACTTTGCCAAGCCGGTTTAATAACGCAAGATTATACATGTCTTTCAAGTTGATCTTTTTATATTGATCTAACTTGTGCATAAACCTTTTCCTGCTTTCACGTACAAACTCAAAGGACTTGCTAGCAGCCGGGCTTTATGCTCCAAACTGTCTTAGATGATGATCAATATGCTTATACGATAAATAGCCAATTTCACCTTTTGTCATTGGGCCAAAGAATGGGTGTATAAAGTTTGGATTATTGAAGTTGTTATATTGCTTTATCCGGTTTATCCATTCTTCTTTTTGCAATTCTAAATTGCCCTCTTCTTTTATTGTTTTTAATAAAGGACTTGTTGGAGAATTTTTATGAAAAGGAGCATCGTCCTTAAGAATTTTTTTTAAAATAGTTTTCCCAATCAAACGGCCAATAAAGGCTCTTTTAATTTTGATGCTGCCTAAATACATATCATCGCAAAGAGTACAATGTTTCACCATTTGCAACAAATCCATTTTGCCCCAAAGTGCTTTGTTTTCTACTGACAAAGAATTGATTCTATCTGTAATTTCTTTTTGAATGGTTAAGTCAAAGACTGATTTCATGGTTTAATGTTTATGGTTATGTTCTTAGAAAAATTATACTCCAATGGCCTTGCTGGCAACGTTCCGCATTTACGCAGGATAGGTATTCGAACTCTGTCCTGCTCTAAAACGATGCTGCTTGAAAAACAAATGTATAAATTAAGAACTAAAATTTACTACTGATGGTAAAGACATAACTGAAGACACTTGCAGCTATCGGGCATAAATTACTGCAGATGGGATATTTTATAACGGCCCCTATAATGCCAAACCTACTCCTATTTTGTGCGCCGTTTATTTGTGTACACCGGTCTTTTGCTTTTGTTCAATTACTGGAAAGTCTTTTTTGTATTGCTCTACCTCCCATTTTATTTGCCAATGATTTACATAATCAGACAATGGTTGAAGTCCAACTTCTTCTCTTCGTTTATCCACATTGCCGGGGTCTTCTAAAGTCAGAACATAATATTTTTGTGTTGCGGGTCTTGTCCAATTTGACTGCCGTTTATATAATTTGCTTTGGTAGCAATTCTGTAAAGTTGAAAAAAGGCGCTATCTGAATTGTTCGCCAAAGCCCAGGAGCTTGCTGCATTGTAACGATTGTCAGAAAGTCCTTTCCACTCATTAGCTTTAAAAGCAGCTGAATAAGATAGAGCTGAATTTTTAAAGTCTTTTACATTATACAATGAGTCGGCTGTTTTAATAAGCGCAGAATATGCTGCATTTTGTCCGAATGAAAATTGGGCTATAAAAATGCAACTTAAAATAATTAGATATTTTTTCATATTGTTACCTGATGTGAATTGAAGGAGTGTTCAAAAAATGCTGACTAAGTTTTATGCTGTTGCAGATTGCATGCCATACCCAATTGTATTTACATGAAAATACGTTACTATCTAAACAAAACAATTTTTCTTATTGTTTGCTTTATAGCATTCACAAAAAAATTCAGTTCCTTGTGAGTAGCACAAATACAACTTAAATTAACTTTAAATAATTTAATGGGCTGATTTTAGAAGCTCAACTATTTTGACATAAAAAATAACTGCGGATAACAAAATACGGTGTCCCCGCTTTTTATTTTACTGATTTAAAAAAATTCCAAACGTACATGTACACATCAATATCGTTTGGGTAATCGTGGTGGCCCCCTATTACTTTTAATAAGGTGATAGTGGGTTTATTTTTTTGATGGTAACTATATGCTTCAATCGTTTTCTGATCAGTGGGGTCTGTATCGGGCAGTAGTGTTTTTGTTGGAGCACCGGTGTACCCTGCCAGCGACGACCAGTAGCCAAAGGTATTTTCTGAACTGCGTACCACACCAAAGCTGCTGTTGTTTACAAACATTTCTCCGCCATTATAGGGATTGGTTTTATCCTCCGTGCCATTGATAATAAGCACGGGCAAGGCCTTGCCTGCCAGCACACAATCGCACGAAGCTGCGTCGGGCATATTGGCCACAATGGCTGCAATGGCTTTTATTTTTGCAGGCATGGTTGCCGCCAGTTTGTACGCCATATGGCCGCCGCCTGAAAAGCCTGTTGCAAAAACTTTCTTTTCGCTGATACGGTATTTTGAATGAAACCAATCTATCATCGCATTAAAAAATGCCTCTTCATGGATGTTCTCTTTGTTGGCCACGGCGGTTGAATATTTACGGCATTCGTTCCAGAAATGCTGGTAGCCGTCGGGGTACACAATCAGCAGTTTTTCGGCTGCCGCAATTGCTTCCAGTGAGGCGGCTTTTTGAAACATATCTTTTGCACTGCCGCCTGAGCCATGCATGATAAAAAGCAGGTTACCACCGCTGATACCTGCTGCCGGCCTGTTGTAACTAAATGTGCGGTAATGCCCTTCAATTAAAACAGAATCTGCAATGGGCTGGCTTTGCGCCAACAAGGCGTTTGATAGCATTAAAACAACAAATAAATATTTCATATGCAATATGGTGGTGTTTGATTGTTTGTTAAAGGTATTTATTTTGATTGAAGGTTCATGGTTGATGGTTCATGCTGGAAAATTTTTAAAAGGTCGCCATTCAATCATATTTTCTAAATTTGTATGTGCCCCGGAATTATTTATTTAATAAAAAATAGTAACACATGAACCGTACAATCAAAATTTTTGCTGCCACTATTTTATTGGGCCTGTGTTTTACCGCCTGTAAAAAAAACAACACTACGGCTACCACAAATATTAAAGTAGCAAACATGTCGCCGGATGCAGGAAGTGTAGACGTGCAGGTAAATGGCCAGTTATTGACTGGTGGTGTTGGTTATGGCAGTGCTTCCTCTTTCAAAAGCACTACTGCCGGCAATATCAATTTAAAAATTAACGTGGCAGGCAGCTCCACAACCATTTTTAATGCCAATACTTCTGTGGCAGAAAATAAATATTATTCTGTTTACCTATTTGATTCTGCATTCAATTTAAAGGTATCTATTTTTGAAGATGACAGAACACCTCCTCCATCCGGTAAAGCCAATGTACGGTTTTTACATTTGTTTGTGGGAGGACCGGCAGTTGATATTGTAAGGGCAGGCGGACCGACAAAACTTTTCACCTTCAGATCTTACCAGGATCATGTTGGCAATACTGCTTTAACTACTTATACTGCAATTGACCCCGGACCGTTTAGTTGTGCTGCCGTTGTTAGCGGCACAAATTTTTCAGTATCGCAATTGCCTGCTTTTGATGCTGCCGCAGGCAAAAGTTATACGCTTGTATTGCGTGGGTTTAACAATGCGGTGCCGCTTACCCCGGAGTATGTAAAACTTGCATCTGTTGAAGATTTATAGGCACCGGTTTAATCCTTTTATCTTTTTCTTTTAGTGAAACAACCCCACACTCCATTGATGGCAATGTAATTTTTATGCGCTGCGGCGGAAAGTCCTGCACCGGCAGTTACTCCAAATTGAACACTTTTATTAAGCGTATAAGTAATGCTTAAATCGGTATTGTGTTGCGGGGTGCCATTTATAAAACCAAACCACTCTGAGGTGAGTGCCCATTTTTTGGTAAGATTGTAAGAAATATTTCCATTGTAGATAAAAGAAGCATGTGTTGAAAAGCCATCCCAAAAAGCACCACCACTGGCTGCCAGTATTACCTGCCGGCTTACTGCTTTTTCAACAATTAACTCCAATGCTGGTGCCCAATATGTGGCAGTAAAACTTTTAGTGGCTAAAAAAGGAACCGCAAACTGACCGGAAAAAATAATAGCGGGACGTTTTGCTGTTTCGCTTAACAGCAGGTAATTGGCACCTATTGTAACCGGTTCTATACCTGTAGTATTCTTTTTTTGTGATGACTGATCTCTTGCTGTAAGCAAACTTACTTCTGCATTTATTTCAAATTGTTTATTGACGCCATACCGCATCACAAGGTTAGGATATACGGTAGTGTTAAGATTATCTGTCAGGGTTTCCTGACCTACTTCCCACTCGGCCTGAAAATAATTTTCCTCCAGCATAAACTGGCTTTCAGATTTGTTGCGCCTGCCCTTTTTAATTTTCTTTTTTACCTGCGCCATTGATGCCGAGCAAACTGCCACGGCACAAAAAAGCAGTATTACCTTTTTAAGCATTTATTGAAAGTAGAAAATAAAATAATAGCATATTTAAAACAAGTGAACATTAACTAAAACAATTTATTTTGTTGAATGAACGCATTTCAAATTGTAGCAGACTAAAAGATTGCCAACCTTTCTAAAGCTACTGCTGAGTAGGAATAATTCTACAAAAGGTTGGCAACCCTTACAACAATTTTAATTGCTCCCCGTTGAATTCACATTTCGGATTGAATGAAATAATATTGCAAAAGTAAATTTACACACCAGCAACATTTCGCTAACTTTATTTCAAAACAGCGTCACATGCAAACAATGCGCATTTTTCTTTTTATTGCTATGTCTGCATTAGGTGTGCAGGCCCAGCAACCGGCAGATGTAAAAAAACTTGATTCGGTACTGACAGTACTTTATAAAACCAATCGCTTTAACGGTACCGTACTGTATGGCGAAAAAGGCAAGGTTATTTATAAAAAGGCCTTTGGTGTAACAGACTATCGCACCAACCAACCGCTTACTACCACTGCCGCTTTTAATCTTGCATCTGTAACCAAGCAATTTATCTGCATGTGCATTATGATGTTAAAAGAAAGAGGGCTTTTACAACTGGAGGATGATTGTAAAAAATATATTCCAGAACTTCCTTACGACAGCATCAGTATCCGTAACCTGATGACACATACCTCCGGCATACCGGAATACTTTACTATTTTTCAACAGTACAAAACTCCTTTGGATACACTAACCAATAAAAAACTAATCACCCTTTTTGCACACTATAAACCAGCACTTGAATTTGCCACGGGAACAAAATGGAATTATTGCAATACCAATTATGCCCTGCTGGTAAGTATCATTGAACGCATTAGTAAAGAGCCCATCGGCATTTTTGTAAAAAAGAATATTGTTGTACCGCTGGCACTGAAAGATACTTATGTGTATGATGTGATGATGCCTTCTGTTCCAGCCAATCATGTATATGGTTTTGGAGAAACAGGCGAAAAGAAAAAGCTGGATGACCTTACCCCTTTTGATGGCGTGGTGGGTGATGGAAATATCTATTCTTCGGTAGAAGATTTGTACAAATGGGAACAAAGTCTTACTACAGAAAAACTCGTTAAAAAAGAAACCCTGGCGCAGGCTTTTGAGCCGGTTAAATTAAAAGATGGCACCACCTATCTTTATGGATTTGGCTGGTTTATTGAAAAAGATAAAGCGCAGCAATACTGGCACACCGGTGGGTGGGCAGGCTTTATCAATCTTATTTACAGGGATGTAAAAAACAACCGCACCATTATTTTATTAAGCAGTGGGGGCAATGGACTTGCAAACAGTGTTACCAAAAATTTTATACAGGATAAGCCGTTTAATTTACCTGTAGGTTTTTTGATAAAAAATGTGCAGTTAATTGATGGCACCGGCACTATTGCAAAAAATGCAGCTGTCAGGATTCAAGGCAGCCGAATTCTTGCGGTTGGTAACCTGCGGCCTTTTGATGGCGAAGAAATTATTGATGGCGAAGGAAAGATATTGGCGCCTGGTTTTATTGACAGCCACAGTCACCTGGAAAGTTCCTTATCAAAATATCCCGAAGCATTGGCCGCATTAAACCAGGGCATCACCACCATTGTTGCCGGACAGGATGGAGAAAGCGATATGATTGACAGTTTGAAAGCGGCATTAAAAAATATACCTGCCGCCATCAATGTAGCAAGCTATACAGGCCATGCAACCATAAGAGAAGCTGTAATGGGAGCCACCAATTTAGCAAGACCTGCTACAGCAGAAGAACTGGAAAAAATAAAAACCATCCTTCGTTCAGAAATGCAAAAAGGTTCTTTGGGTCTCTCCTCAGGCCTGGAATATGAAGCCGGTTTTTACAGCAACCGCAACGAGGTAATTGAATTGGCAAAAGTTGCAGCAGCCGGTAAAGGAAAATACATCAGCCATATAAGAAGTGAAGACATCAATATGACGGATGCCATTGATGAAATCATTAATATTGGACGAGAAGCAAAACTACCTGTGCAGCTTTCTCACCTTAAAATTGCTTTAAAAGATGATTGGGGTAGTGCTGCAAAGTTACTATCCACCTTACAAAATGCAAGGGCCGAAGGCATTGACATTACCGCTGATTGTTACCCCTATGATTTTTGGAACAGTACTGTAAGAGTGTTGTTTCCTAAAAAAGATTTTACGAGTTTAGAAGGCGCTGCTTATGCCACAGAACATTTGTTTGACCCAACAGGTTCTGTAATGGTTCGTTTTGCACCAGATAGTAATTACAAAGGAAAAACAGTCGCCGCCATTGCCGCACTTAGAAAGGAAACCAGTGCACAAACATTGCTGTACCTTGTTGCAGCAGCGGCAACTTATGAACAACAACACCCTGATGCAAGCGGTATAGAAACCATTATGGGCAAATCAATGCAGGAGGAAGATGTAATGCGTTTTTTAAGCTGGCCGCATACCAACATTTGCAGTGATGGTGCCAACGGCGGTCACCCGAGAGGATACGGCAGCTTTACGAAAATTTTAAGTAGTTACGTAAAAGAAAAAAAGCTGCTAAGCTGGGAAGCTGCCATCAATAAAATGACTGCTCTAGCTGCGGAACATGTTGGTATTACAAACCGTGGAATTATTGCACCTGGTTATTTTGCAGACATGGTATTAATAGATGCTGCAACAGTAAAAGACAATGCAAGTATTCAAAACCCTAAAGCGTTATCGGATGGTATTTTGAAAGTGTGGGTGAATGGCGTGCTGGTGTACAAAGACAAGACAGGTTTGCAGCAATATCCTGGCGTGTTTGTGGGCAAATAAGGTGAGGACACAGTAAGATAGAAACGCTGATTTAGCAGATGGATAGGGATAAAAGGCTCATCCTTGTGTATGGCAGCATAAATTATTGGGAAGCATTTTATATTTAAGTTCTTCTTTAATTTAGATGATGGTTTTTTAGTGAAAGTATTAACAATAGGTATAAAAAATTCGGCCCATCTGCTAAATCAGCGTTCCTATTTCTTATTAAAGAGGTGAATGATTTTTGAAATGAACCATATAAACCAAAACTGAAATAATTAAATGACAACAGCAATTAAACCAACAGCCATCGTACTAACAGATGGAATGTTACATACACTGGATGCGAAAACAGCACATGGATTGATCCGTGGTACAGAACGGTATAATATTGTTGCCGTGATAGACAGTGTGCATGCAGGCAAAGATGCAGGCGAAGTAATGGATGGCATTCACCGAAATATTCCCGTGGTAGAGGATGTGGAAAAAGCGGTTGCAGCTATCGGAGATATAAAATATTGTATTATTGGCCTGGCTACTGTGGGCGGAAAATTACCGGTGCATTTTATTCCAATCCTTGAATCCTGTATTCGAAAAGGCATTTCTTTGGTAAATGGATTACATGATTTTTTGATCAATATTCCTTCTCTGCAATCGTTGGCAACCGAATACAAAGTAGCGCTGATTGATGTAAGAAAACCAAAAGAAAGAAAAGACCTGCATTTCTGGACCGGAGAAATTTTTACTGTTGAAGCACCCATTATTGCGGTGATTGGTACCGATTGTGCGCTTGGTAAAAGAACAACCTGCCGGTTGGTAAAACAGGCCTGTGCTGCAGAGGGCATCAATGCACAAATGATTTATACCGGGCAAACCGGTTGGTTACAAGGTGGACAATATGGATTTATTTTTGACAGCACGCTGAATGATTTTATTTCGGGCGAACTGGAAAATGCTATTGTAAGTTGCAGCAAGGAAACAAGGGCCGATATTATTTTACTGGAAGGCCAATCTGCCTTGCGCAACCCAAGCGGACCATGCGGTGCTGAGCTGCTTGTATCTGGCAATGCAAAACAGGTTATATTGGTGCATGCGCCCAAAAGAAAATACTATGATGATATTGCTGCGTGGGGAGAAATTCATTCGCTTGTTTCAGAAATTGAGTTGATCAACCTGTATGGCTCAACAGTTATTGCTGTAGCCATTAATACAGAACACTGTACTGCCGAAGAAGCCATTGCGTTTCAAAAAGTATACGAATTTGAATTAGAGATTCCAGTACTGTTACCGCTTCAACAAGGTGTTGACAAAATTATTCCCGTTATTAAATCGCTTATAAAAAACAGTAAATGAAAATTAAATCAATAAAGACCTGGTTACAACCACTGCCACTTACAAAGCCTTATACGATTGCCTATAAAACCATCAGCGATACAGAAATTGTATTTCTTGAAATATTACTGGATAATGGTATTACCGGCACCGGTGCCGCCAATCCTTTTTCAGCTGTTGTAGGCGAAACACCATCGATTACTTTAGCCAACCTGCAAACAGATTTTGTACAACAATTGGTGGGCAGAGATATCCGTCATTTCAATCAATTGATTGATGAAGCCTTGCAACAATTTCCACAATTACCCGGCACCATTGCAGCCATTGATATTGCATTACATGATGCATTTTGCCAATTGATTGGTATAGCTGTTGTTGATTTGTATGGTCGTAAAAAACAAGCCTTACTTACTTCCATCACTATCGGCATAAAAGACACTGCAGCCATGCTGGAAGAAGCAAAAGAAAATTTTACTGCCGGCTTTAAAGTGATTAAAATTAAGACAGGGCTGAATGTGGAAGAGGATATTGAAAGAGTAACAAAACTTACGGAACAGTTTGGCAACAAAATGCTGATAAGGGTAGATGCTAACCAAGGTTATGATCTGGATCAGTTAAAACATTTTATCCAGCAAACAAAACAGCTCTCCATCGAATTAATTGAGCAACCGCTACCCGTTGGAAAAGAAAAAGAACTTGCAACTTTAAGTGAGGCTGAACGATGCATATTAACTGCGGATGAATCCTTGATAGATGCAGGTTCTGCATTGCAGCTCTCTCACCATCCTGTTCCCTATGGTATCTTTAATATTAAACTGATGAAATGCGGCGGCATTCGTGGTGCAAAAGAAATCGGTATTATTGCGGCCAATGCCGGCATTGATTTGTTTTGGGGTTGTAATGACGAAAGCATGGTGAGTATTGCAGCAGCCCTGCATGCAGCCTACAGTTGCCACAATACAAAATACCTTGACCTTGATGGCAGTTTTGATTTAAGCAGCGACCTGGTTACTGGTGGATTTATTTTAAAAGATGGCTATCTCTATTGTAATGATACGCCTGGACTAGGTTTGTATAAAATATAAACTGATAACAGTAAGATAAAAAACGAGACCGGCTGGGTGCATTTAAAATTGTTGCAGACTTTAGGGTTGCAACCTTTTGACATTTACTGCTGAATAGGACAACCCCGCAAAAGGTTGGCAACCCTTTGCGAAAATTTTAAATGCACCCGACGGGCTAAACGCTTTATTAGTCTACATTTACAACATGAAGTTTAACATCTTTAGTGAATTATCTTACGAAGTATTTTCTCCCACCACATTTATTTTTAACATACAGGCTGCCAATTTACCGAACCAACAAATAACGGATGAATCACTTTTTATAACACCCGAAATAGACTTCACTGAATTTAGTTTAAACAATGGAGATGCCCGTTTTGTAAAACTGGAAGCACCCAATGGAATATTTTTTACCATCACTTACCATGCAACAGTTGATGTACAATACACAACCATTAAGGAAAAAGCATTGCTTAAACCGATACCCATTATTGAAATGCATACAGAAGTGCTGCCCTTTCTTTTTCCGAGCAGGCATTGCCAGGCTGATAAATTACGAAAGCTAAGCACAAAATTATTTGGACAATTGCCTGATGAATACAACAAAGTAGTTGCTATTAACGACTGGATATTTTACAATATAGATTATATAACCGGCACCACCGACTCCGGCACATCAGCATACGACACGCTGATACAGCGGGAAGGTGTATGCAAAGATTTTGCACATTTAGGCATTGCTTTTTGCAGGGCATTGGATATTCCGGCCCGCTATTTTACAGCCTATGCCTGCAACCTGAATCCGCCTGATTTTCATGCCTGCTTTGAAGCTTATATTGGTGGCAACTGGATATTTTTTGACCCAACCAGATCGGTGCCCATTAACGGCCTCGTAAAAATTGCCAATGGCAAAGACGCCACAGAAGCAGCAGTAGCAAGCTTTTTCGGCAATACCAATTGTACTTATATGAATGTACAATGCAATCCTGCAGAGGAGGGTTTTATACCTTATGCAGCAACAACTGGTAAAGTAGAAGCATTGTCCTACCAATAAGAACTAATTTTTTAATATTTTACTTTTAAGAATAATTGCAATTTTTTTTGTTCAGTTTTTACAAATTAATTACACTAAAAAATGCTAATTTTATACTCTTTAAAATAAATGGTATGAAAAAAATACTCTTCACACTTTTTTGCAGTTGCTTTATTTTACCTGCAATGGCACAGAACAAAACAGACAAACTTAGTAAGCCTGACCCCAATAAAAAAACAATGATTGTTGAAGCATCCTGTGGTGAGTGCCAGCTGGGTTTAAAAGGAAAGAGCTGCGATCTTGCTGTTCGCATTGATGGCAAAGCCTATTTTGTTGACGGAACAAAAATTGATGATTATGGTGATGCCCATGCAAAAGAAGGGTTTTGTGAAGCCATCAGCAAGGCTGAAGTGCAGGGCAAAATAGTGAACAATCGTTTTAAGGCCACCTATTTTAAATTGCTTCCTCAACCAGAAGATGCAACTCCTAAAAAGCTTTAAGCAAAAGGTTGATTAATTGAAACACTTGGCTTAGAAAACCATTTCACACCATCTTCAGTCATGTAAGCACAATCCTCCAGGCGAACACCAAATTCGCCTACTATAGAAATGGTAGGCTCAATGCTAAAGCACATCCCTGCCTGTAACAACTGCTTGTTTCCCTTCACCATATTTCCCCACTCATGCCCATCCATGCCAATACCATGGCCAGTGCGGTGTGGAAGGCCGGGCAATTTATAACCAGGGCCAAAACCAGCATCAGTCAATACTTTCCGTGCAGCAGCATCTACATTTTCACATGCGGCCCCAAGTTTTGCTGCTGCAAAACCAGCGGCCTGCGATTTTTGTTCCAGGTTCCAAATGTCCAGTTGACGTTTGGTTGGCTCCGCACCAAAAACAATAGTGCGACTGATATCAGATGTATAGTCGTGCACACTGCATCCACAATCCACTAAAACAATATCACCCTTTTTTAATTTTTGAGGCTGAATACTCCCATGCGGAAAAGCGGATGCTTCACCAAAAAGGCAGAGTGCACCATCTGATTCGCCCCCAAGTTGTCTATGAGCTATATCAATAATGTAAGAAAGATCATTGGGAGACATTCCTTCTTTTAGTTGACTGATACCAACTTTAATTGCAGCAACCGTTATGTCGCTGGCTTTTTGCAGTAAAGCAATTTCAGCAGCAGATTTTATCATACGGCAGGGAACTGTAACGGGGTCGCCGCTTACAAAATTTAAATGAGCTGCTTCTTTTTTTATTCCATCTAAAATAAAAAAACGCAGCCGTTCTTCAATTCCAATAGTGCCACTTTCAATCCCTGCATCTTTAAAAACTTTTACTATTTTTTTATAAGGGCTTTCATCTTCCTGCCATGCATACACTTCTTTTCCTATTTTAATTAATTCCCGCAATCTTTCTTCTTCAAAACCCGGACAAACATATTTTACTTCTCCCTTTGCAGGAATGATGGCTACCATGGTGCGTTCGCTTGGCCACCAACTAATACCTGTAAAATATTTTAATGTAGTACCTGCATCTATTACCAGTGCTTCCATTTTTTGTTCAACCAATAAACGTTGTGCTTTTGCAATCCGTTCCATTCTTTCCTGCAAAGTAATGGGTACTGCATCCATACTCATAGATTGCAGCTCGTAGGGCATTACATTTTTATCATTTCTTTTTTTACCAGCAGTAAAGGAACTAAACCCTGTAATGATGCCAGCACCTGCTGCCATTGCAGCAACATTTATGAAAGCCCGTCTTTTTAAACTCATAGAAAATGATTAATTGATATGTAATAAACGAATTTAAAGTTAAAGGATAAAAGATTAAAAAATAAAAAACTGTATTCAACTACAATTAAACTAACACAACCAGTAATAAAGTGCAGCATTTAACGTTCACTAATGATTACCAGGCGTTATAACACCTTTGTGGATAGAGAAAGAATTACAGCAGCCTGTTTTTTTACATATAATGTAGCAGAAGCAGCAATCGTTTTGGTATAATAATTGACTTATCGTGTAGCAATTAAATGATAATTAAATTTGCATAATTAAAATAACAGGAACCATAAACAAAAATTTTCTCTCCATAACATAAAAGTCATATGAAAAACCTACAGCTCTATTTTAGTTTCGGAGTATTGTTCTTTTTAGCATTTTTGTCAAGTTGCCAAAAAGAAGTAAAAAGCGCTTTACCTGCCGTGGTTACAGATTCTGCAACCAACATTTTGTCTAATTCTGCTACTATTTACAGTAAGGTTACCGGTGATGGCAGTAGTTCAATAACTGCCAGAGGTGTATGTTGGAAAACAAATTCAAATCCCACCATTACTGACAATAAAACATCAGATGGAACTGCATCGGGTGTTTACACAAGTAATATTACCGGTTTAACTCCCAATACCATCTATTATGTAAAAGCCTATACTACTAATAGTGTAGGTACAAATTATGGTGCAGAAATTAGTTTTACAACCCAAATTGAAAATGTTGTAATAGGTACACAAAAATGGACTTTAAAAAACCTAAATGTTGCCACGTATAAAAATGGCGATTTAATACCACAGGTTACAGACAGCGTACAATGGGCAAATTTAACAACAGGCGCCTGGTGTTATTATAAAAATGATCCTGCTAATGAAGCTGTGTATGGTAAGTTATATAATTGGTATGCCGTAAATGATTCCAGGGGAATTGCCCCGGCAGGATGGCATATACCTAGTAAAGAAGAGTGGATTACTTTAACTACTTTTTTAGGCGGAGATGCTGTTGCAGGTGGAAAACTGAAAGCTACTTCATTGTGGTATAACCCAAATACAGGAGCAACTAATGAGAGTGGCTTTACTGCCTTGCCCGGAGGCTTAAGAGGAAGTGATG
>JANXSR010000005.1 GCA_025352625.1 Ferruginibacter sp. | reverse complement strand
GATGGAAAGGGCGAATCCAAATGGGATTTTCTGACCAATAAAGTTGGTGTAACACAATTTGTAATTGGAGAAAAGCAAACAGGTAATGTGTCAATCAACCTGTACGACAGAACACAATACCTGCAGGATATTGAACTGATGAAAAAACTAGGTGTGAATGCATATCGTTTTTCATTAGACTGGAGCCGTATTATACCTGATGGAACAGGAGCAGTAAATGAAAAAGGGCTGGCACATTATGACCAGCTGATTGATGATGTTATTGCCGCCGGACTGGAGCCGGTTGTAACACTCTATCATTTCAATTTTCCATTCGCTCTTTTACAAAAAGGAGGCTGGGCTAATCGGGATATGATAAAATGGTACAGCAATTATGCTTCCGTAGTTTTTAAAAGATATGGAAAGAAGGTGAAAAAATTTATCACTTTTAATGAACCTTACATTGAATTTTTTGTAGCCGAATACCTGATGAATGTAGACCAAAGCAAAGAGCCTGCAAATATTCGTTTTGCGAAGGGAATGATTAAAGCACATCATGAGTTATTGGCGAATGCTGCTGTTACCAAAATGTATCATGATTTAAAGCTGGGTGGCAGCATTGGTATCACATTAAATCTTTCTCCCTGTATCCCTTTTAACCCCGCCGATCCGGGAGATGTAAGCGTTACTGATCTGCAGGACCAGTTGCTTAACAGGATGTTTTTAGATCCATTGTTTAAAGGAACCTATCCTGCGCAGGCATTGGATTCAATTCAAAAATACGATCCTTCCTTTAAGCCATCTGCAAGTGACATGGCTTTAATAGCCTCTCAAAAACCAGATTTTTTAGGCGTAAATTTTTATGCAGCTGCGCAGGTAAAGCACGACGAAAATGCGCCAATGGGTTGTACCTGGTTAGGTAATAACACAGACTCTGTAAAGATGAGTAACGGCCCAGTAAAGCCTGAATATCTTTACTTGCTTTTAATGCGGATAAAAAATGAGTATGGTAATCCCGTAACAATCATTACAGAAAATGGGGCAAGTTTTACTAACGGAGAAGATACAGTTATTAATGGAAAGATAAATGATGTGTTGCGTGCTGATTATATTAAACGCCATGTTGCGGCTGCATTGCAGGCAAAAACAGCAGGTGCAAATTTGAAAGGATATTTTGTATGGAGTGGCTGGGACAATTTTGAATGGATTTTCGGTTATACCGTACGGTTTGGAATAATTTATGTTGATTTCAAAACACAACAGCGTATACCCAAACAAAGTTTTTATCAATACCAGCAAACAATCCGGCAGCATAAAAATCTTTAAAACAATATTTATTAAACTGTATAAAGAACAATAATTTTGGATAGCTCTTTTTTGATTGCTTCAATTGCCAAAGTACAAATGTTACCTCATTCGCCAATACTGGTGGAGGTAACTTTTTAAATCAATTAAGTATATCCACTAAGTATTATTCAAAATAAAACACAAAAGATGCGATTAGAAATTTGTTTTACCGCTTTGGTATTGTTGGTTGTAACCAATGGTATGCAAGCTCAAAAAGTTATACCATTGTATCCTGGCAAAGCACCGGGGTCTGAAAGCTGGAACTGGCAGGAAAAAGACAACAACACAAACATGTTTAAAACCCGTGTAGTCTACAATGTAGTGGAGCCAACACTTACAGCTTATTTACCAGCAGCAGCACAAGCCAATGGAACCGCAGTAATCATTGCTCCCGGTGGTGCTTTTCATACACTCTCCATTGAAAGCGAAGGTATTGATGTAGCTAAATGGCTAAACGCAAAAGGTATTGCTGCCTTTGTGCTGAAATATCGGCTGGTGCATAGTGTAACCGATGACCCTGTTGCCGAGTTAACGAAAAAAATGACCGACTTTAAAAAGCTAGATGAAGAAAACGACAGTGTGGTTACAATGGCTGTTAGTGATGGATTAAAGGCAATCGCCTATGTCCGTTCTCATGCAGCAGCATTAAATGTTAGTGAAAAGAGGATTGGCTTTATGGGATTTTCTGCAGGTGGTACTGTAACTATGGGAACAGTTTTTAATGGAGCAGGTAACAGTCGTCCTGATTTTGCTGCACCTATTTATGCATACTTGCCTGCTTTAAAAAATCAAAACATACCTGCGGATGCACCACCGTTATTTATCTGTGCTGCAAGTGATGACCAATTGGGCATGGCCACGATGAGCAGTAATTTATATACTGCCTGGATCAATGCAAAAAAAGAAGCGGAACTGCACATGTATTTAAAGGGAGGTCATGGTTTTGGTATGCGTAAGCAAAATTTACCTACCGATACATGGATAGAGCGTTTTGGCGAATGGCTCAGTTTAAGAGGATTACTTATAAAAGAGAAAAAAAATTAAAAGATAACTACATGAAAATAATATCAGCATTAATATTTTTTATCCCGCTATTTGCCCGGGCTCAATTTCCCAACAGCAATCCAACACCAAACGATACGTTGCAACCCGTAAGGATATTGGCTGACAACAAGGTGATGTTGAGCATTTATGCGCCTGAAGCAAAGCAGGTTTCTGTAATGGGTGATTATGCAAAAGTATTTGGAGCAGATAAATTGACTAAAGCAGATAATGGCGTATGGTCTGTAACAGTTGGGCCGTTAGTGCCGGATGTATATACCTACGATTATACCGTTGATGGTGTAAGAACATTTGATCCTAAAAACCCACAATACAAGGAAGGTCAAAATAACCTCTC
>JANXSR010000473.1 GCA_025352625.1 Ferruginibacter sp. | reverse complement strand
AGGTTTCCATATCACTCACCAGAATGAAGGTGTCATGGCGGGGTAAGGCTGGTAAAGTGGTAAAAAAAATGGTGTGGCTGATGTTGCAAATTCTTTTAATTGTTTTGTTGCTTGGCACGGCAGATAATGTGGCTACTTATTTTAAACACGAGTGGTTGTTTCATTATCCCGGTTTTTCCATCTTCTTTAATAAAAACATTCCCGATTCTCAATTGAATATTTGGAGTGGTTATGCGGTTGTATTTTTTTCACTGGTGTTATATGCATTATACGTCTGCATACGTGAAGTTATTATTTACTGGATTGAAAGAGCAGACGGCAGAAGGGATTTTAGAATCTTGATCTGTAATGAACTAACCTTATTTTTAACCGAATTGATATTACTGCCTTGTTTTTTAAGAGCATTCAAATTTGATGAAGGACATGGATTTTTCATACCTTATTTTTCCCTTGTAATTCCTTTGTTTCTGGTTTTTATGAGCAACACGTACTGGCTATTCCCACTTAAAGGAACAAGATCATTTTTAAGTAAACCCATTCTTAAACGCTTATTATTATCAACCCTTTTGTATACCCTCCCTTTTATTTTTCTCTTATCCTTTTCACCATACGTTTTTATCGGGCGTGCTTTTCTTGTTTGCTGGTTAAGTGAGTTATTCATTTTAACCCCTATCACATGGCTGGCCTTTCAGCAAAAAAAAGATAAAATACTTGCACTGATGGGTGCACAAAAAGAATTGGTTAAATCAAAAGCCAACCTGCAATTTCTTCGTTCGCAAATAAACCCACATTTTTTATTTAATGTACTCAACACTTTATACGGTACCGCTTTGCAGGAAAATGCAGAACGTACTGCAGGAGGCATTCAAAAATTGGGCGACATGATGCGCTTTATGTTGCACGAAAACAATCTTGATTTCATTGACATGAGCAGAGAGATTGATTACCTGGAAAATTATATAGCCCTGCAAAAATTACGTACGCAATCTTCTCCCGAAATTATTATTGAAGACAATATCACCGGGCAAAATTGTAACCATCAAATTGCACCTATGTTGTTGATTCCGTTGGTTGAAAATGCTTTTAAACATGGTATCAGCCTCAAGGAAAAATCATGGATAAAAATAAATCTTGATTGTTCTGAAAAAGAAATTCGTTTTGAAATACGCAACAGCATGCACCTACGGCAGGAGAATGATCCTGAAAAAGATAGGTCGGGCATTGGTTTTAAAAATGTGGTGGAAAGATTGAAACTAATCTATCCAGGTAAGCACCAGATATCAGTTAATGAAGATGGCAAAGATTTTTTTTTACAACTATCCATTCAACCATAACCAACGAAAACAATCAAACACAACAGGAATTATTAATTTTGAATAATTAATGTAAACCAACATGCTAAAAGCAATTGCCATAGACGATGAACCGATTGCACTGGAAGTTGTAAAAAGCCTTTCATCAAAAATAGCTTTTATTGAATTGCTTGATTGTTTTACCAATGCGTTTAAAGCAATTGATTTTTTGCAAAAAGAAAAAGTTGATCTCATCTTTCTTGATATTAAAATGCCGGATATTTCCGGCATTGATTTTTTGAAGTCGCTCTCCCACCCGCCGATGGTAATATTTACCACTGCATACAGCGAGCATGCGGTGCAAAGTTTTGAATTGGATGCCATTGACTATTTGTTAAAACCATTTTCGTTAGCCCGGTTTTTAAAAGCCTGCAATAAAGCAAATGAACAACTGTTGTTCAGAAATAAAATTACTACTGCTTTACCTGAACCATCCGCTATTTTTATTAAGAGTGGTTATGAACAAATTAAGGTTAAGCCAGTTGATATTTTATATGTAGAAAGTAGCGGTAATTATATGCAGTTTGTACTAGACAACCGTAAAATTGCCTCACGGTTAACTATGAGTGAAGTAGAAGCATTATTACCAGCGCTGGATTTTATACGTATCCACCGCTCCTACATTGTATCAAAGCAACACATTCAAAAAATGGATAGAAAAAGTATCTGGATAAAACAAACAGAACTTCCCATTGGAGCGGCTTATGTTTTAGAAATGGAGAAATTACTAAAATAAAAAACGCAGGTAAAAATTACCTGCGTTCACTCATTTGTTTTCTTTGTTGATTAGGAACCACAACTTACACAACCATCCTGCATGGTACAAGTAGGTCCTGTGAAGTCGGTACTAATATCATCTACATTATTGTTGTTTTCAACAGCCGGCATTTGCGGTATCACCGGTGCCATTTCTTCACTGCCTTGTTTTTCAATAGTAAACTGTACGGCTTGTGTTGCTGCTTGTGAACGCAAATAATACATGCCCGTTTTTAATCCTTTTTTCCATCCATAAAAATGCATAGAAGTTAGTTTGGAAGCTGTAGGGCTGTCAACAAATAAATTCAGCGACTGACTCTGGCAAATAAATGCACCTCTGTCGGCAGCCATATCAATCAGGTTACGTTGTTTAATTTCCCACACTGTTTTGTATAATTCTTTTAAATCTGCAGGTATTTCAGTTATTTTTTGGATAGAACCGTTGGCAGCAATGATCCTGTTTTTCATATCATTGTTCCATAAACCAAGGCTTACCAAATCTTTCAGCAAATGTTTGTTTACAATAATAAACTCACCGCTCAATACTCGCCTTGAATAAATGTTGGAAGTGTATGGTTCAAAACATTCGTTGTTACCCAATATTTGAGACGTAGATGCGGTAGGCATAGGAGCTACCAGCAAACTATTTCTTACGCCATGCTCCATCACTTCTTTTCTTAAGCTATCCCAATCCCAACGGGTTGAGGGTTGTACATTCCACATATCAAACTGAAAAATTCCTTTTGATAATGGAGAGCCGTGGAAGGTAGAGTAAGCACCTTCTTTAATGGCAAGATCTTTACTTGCCGTCATGGCTGCAAAGTAGATAGTTTCAAAAATGTTCTTGTTTAAAATTTTTGCAAGCTCACTTTCAAAAGGCAGGCGCAATAAAATAAATGCATCGGCCAGCCCCTGCACACCTAAACCAATCGGGCGGTGGCGCAGGTTACTATTTCTTGCTTCTTCAACAGGGTAATAGTTATTGTCAATTATTTTATTAAGGTTAAGGGTTGCCTGGTAAGTTACTTCGTATAATTTCTGTTGATCGAAACTACCATTGATAACAAAACGTGGTAATGCTATGGAAGCAAGGTTACAAACCGCTACTTCATCAGGACTTGTATATTCAATAATCTCTGTACAAAGGTTGCTGCTTTTAATAGTACCCAGGTTTTTCTGATTGCTCTTGCTGTTGGCTGCATCCTTGTACAACATGTAAGGCGTACCCGTTTCAATTTGCGAATCTAAAATAGCAAACCAAAGTTCCTGTGCCTTGATGGTTTTTCTAGCTCTTCCTTCTGTTTCGTATTGTGTGTACAATGTTTCAAATGCTTCGCCATAACAATCGCTTAAGCCCGGAGCTTCGTTAGGGCAAAACAAACTCCATTCTCCATCAGCTTCAACCCTTTTCATAAACAGGTCACAAATCCACAAGGCGTAAAATAAATCCCTTGCCCGCATTTCTTCCTTACCATGATTTTTTCTCAGGTCTAAAAAAGAAAATATATCTGCATGCCATGGTTCTATATAAATTGCAAAAGCACCTTTGCGTTTGCCGCCGCCCTGGTCTACATAACGGGCTGTATCATTAAACACTCTAAGCATTGGTACAATACCATTGCTGGTACCGTTGGTGCCACCAATATAACTTCCGGTTGCACGGATATCATGTATTGCTAACCCAATGCCACCGGCACTTTGAGAGATCTTTGCTGTTTGTTTTAAGGTATCATAAATACCATCAATGCTGTCTTCCTTCATTGTCAGCAAAAAGCAACTGCTCATTTGCGCTTTGGGCGTACCCGCATTAAACAAGGTAGGTGTTGCATGTGTAAACCAGCGTTCGCTTAGAAGATTATATGTTACTACAACACTGTCAATATCGGCTTTATGAATTCCCAATGCAACCCTCATAAACATATGCTGCGGCCTCTCAACTATTTTACCATCTACTTTTAGCAGGTAGGCTTTTTCCAGCGTTTTGAAACCGAAATAATCAAAACTAAAATCACGATCGTATATAATAGTACTGTCCAGTACTTCAGCATTTTCTTCTATTACCTGCCATACATCATCCGCAATCAACGGCGATTTTTTGCCATTTGATTTATCAACATACAGGTATAATTTCTTCATCGTTTCCGAAAAAGATTTGATAGTATTTTTATGCAGGTTACTTACTGCGATCCTTGATGCTAAAATAGCATAGTCAGGATGCTTGGTGGCAAGTGATGCCGCTGTTTCCGCAGCAAGGTTATCCAATTCTGTTGTAGGCACACCGTCGTAAATACCTTCAATTACTTTTTTAGCAACATCGATGGCGTTTACCAGGGGGCTTAAACTGTAAGATAATTTTTCAATACGGGCTGTTACTTTATCGAATTTAATGGTTTCCTTTTTACCATTTCTTTTGTGTACATGCATAGCTATCTAAACTTTATATAGAGGGGAAAAGTTGTTTCTTACTTTAAAATCTTTCAGATACGGAAACTACCAAATAAAACGAATTCGGACATTTTAATAATTTCCACAGATGTTAATTACTTTTTTAAAAGTCTTCTTCAAGGGAGAATGCCTGTGATTCTTTTGTACCCATCACACCTGCTTTTTGGTAATCGCCCACTCTTTTTTCAAAGAAGTTGGTTTTGCCCTGCAGGGAAATCATTTCCATAAAATCAAATGGATTGGTGGCGTTGAACATTTTGGGGTATCCCAATTCCGCCAGCCAGCGATCGGCTACAAATTCAATGTATTGCTGCATCAGTTTGGCGTTCATACCAATCAAGGCGACTGGTAAGGCATCCGTTACAAATTCTTTTTCAATGGCAACAGCATCGGCAATTATGGTAAACACTTCGTCTTTTGTTAATTTATTTTCAAGCATATTGTACAACAGGCAGGCAAACTCACAATGCAATCCTTCATCCCGGCTTATTAGTTCATTGCTAAAAGTTAATCCCGGCATTAAGCCTCTTTTCTTCATCCAGAAAATAGAGCAAAAACTGCCACTAAAGAAAATACCTTCCACCGCAGCAAACGCTACCAGGCGTTCTGCAAAATTTCCCTTATCAATCCAGCGCAAGGCCCATTCTGCTTTTTTCTTTACCGCAGGCACTGTATCAATTGCATGAAATAATCGTTGTTTTTCTTTGGGATCTTTTATATAATTATCTATCAGTAAGGCATAGGTTTCTGAATGGATATTTTCCATCATTATCTGGAAGCCATAAAAACACCTTGCTTCCGGCAACTGTACTTCGCTCATAAAATTAACCGCCAGGTTTTCATTTACAATACCATCACTCGCAGCAAAAAAAGCAAGTATATGGCTAATGAAATGACGTTCACCATCATTGAGGTTATCCCAGTCTTTTTGATCACTGCTTAAATCTATTTCTTCCGCCGTCCAAAAACTGGCTTCATGCTTTTTATACATTTCCCAAACTTTTGGATAGTTGATCGGAAGAATAACAAAACGGTCCTTGTTTTCTCTTAAAAGCAATTCGTTGCTGCTGGTGCTGTTTGACATAATGGTGATCGTATTTTTCTTTTATTATAAACGCAATGTTGAAAACGACTATCGACAGGCAACCCCGGGCTGATAGCGCTGGGTTAAACTATTGAAGTGCTGTATCCTTATTGCGAAGCTGTTGCACTTGTTTGTTCAGGCAGGTAATCTTACTTGTAACTAATCCTGCACCGGACACTTACCGGCCCAGAAAAAATAATCACTAGTGTTAATTACAGTTGCGCAACAGTCCATGAATTTTAGCGTGCCCTATTAATTTTTACTGGTGTTTTTGTTACCTGAACAATATTTACAAGAACTATTGCAATAGTACTATGGGTTTCAATTTTGTAAACAAAAAGTTAATAACACAATTTGTTAATATCGCCTGTAACCTTTGTGCATATTGTATTGCGTGAGATATCCCTATTTTTTACACATTTTTATAAGCAATTGGGTATAAAAAAATATTGAAAATTGAAACTATTTCTATTAAACTGAAAACAAGAATTATTAAGTTTCGAAAACTTATCATCTTAATTTTTTTAACGCACTGCCAGCACTGTTTTTATGCAGATAATTACACAAATCCTCCCTGGGTGAGCCACCCTTTTGGAGTGACCCACCCGGGGAATCCTACACAAATCTTTTATGGTATTTTTTGATTGCTCCATCAGCCATCAATCCTTCACGATCATTTGTAAAATCTTTCTGTATGGGGTAAGCCACCCTTGAGGGGTGACCCACCCCATACCTATCGGCCAAACTTTTGCTTCAATGCTGCCAGCGCATCGTTCATGGGCAATTCTGCAATTGGCTTTTTTGCAGCATTTATATTTTGACCACCCTGACGAACGGAAGGATGCTGGCTGGTAAATTGTTTTCTTGCAGGCGGGGCTTCTGTTTGCTTGATGGAAAGTGCAATACGTTTTCTTGCTGCATCTACTTCAAGCACTTTTACTTTTACATGTTGGTTTAACTTCAACACTTCGTTTGGATCGGTAATATAGGTATGTGAAATTTCTGACACATGCACCAGTCCGTCCTGCTTTACACCGATATCAATAAAAGCTCCAAACCTGGTGATGTTGGTAACTATGCCGGGCACTTCCATACCAATTGTAACATCGTCAATGCTGTAGATGTTGGCGAACTCAAAAGCCTGCGCTTCACTCCTTGGATCAAGCCCCGGCTTTTTTAATTCATTAAGTATGTCCCTGATGGTAAGTTCGCCAATTTGTTCAGTAACGTATTTTTTTGCATCCACTGTTTTTAATAATTCTTCTTTGCCTATCAGCGATTTTACATCAACACCTAAATCTTTTGCCATTGCTTCTACAACGGGGTAAGCTTCGGGATGTACAGCGCTCTGGTCAAGCAAATCTTCACCTTTCTTAATACGCAAAAAACCTGCACATTGTTCAAAAGCTTTGCCACCAAGGCGTGGCACTTTTAATAATTGCTTGCGACTGGAAAATTTGCCTATTTCGTTCCTGTATTTTACAATATTATCGGCGAGGGTACCGCCGATACCACTTACATAACTAAGCAAATGTTTACTCGCCGTATTTAAGTTTACGCCTACATTATTTACACAACTAATAACCGTTGCATCCAGTCGTTCTTTCAACCTAAACTGGTTTACATCATGCTGGTACTGGCCCACACCAATAC
>JANXSR010000462.1 GCA_025352625.1 Ferruginibacter sp. | reverse complement strand
TTATTGTCATATCAGTTCGTAAACCCATAAACCAACTTTTTTTGTTTATAAAATTCCAGTAGCTGGTAAAGATTGCGCCTGGCAGCACATAAGTTTTATTGGAAAGTAAATTGGTCAAAAATTCGCTTGATTGGTTAATTGTACAGATTGAAACTGCTGGACCAATGCCAATGGCTGCATTGTCTTTTTTGTTTTTCCATAAATATGCTACATAAACTGTAGATAATTTGCTAGAGACGGCAAGATAATTTACAAAATCTCCTGAACCACTGGCCCCTGTTACAGTTGACCGGTAAGTGCGGCCAATGCCAGCTTCAATAGATGCGTTGTTTTTAATGTTATATCCGTACCGTATTTTATAATTTCCCCCTTGCTGACTTTTTTCAGGATAGTTAGATTTTATAGTTAACCCTGTATTATTTATACCAAACAAAGAGAAGAAATCAAATATAAAATCATCACCAAGTCCATCTGCTTTCATATTGTTGGCAATTTGGTTGGATATCCCCGAAAAGGTTAGTCCGCTTTCAATACTTACATAATTTTTCTTTTGTGCATAAGTAAACTGGAGATAGATAAATGAGGTAAAAAGTAAAACAATAGCCTTTTTCATAACAGAAGTTTTTAGTTGATGTATTAATGATTGACAACTCAAAACTATACCGCTGAAAAAGTGATTCCTAATTGATAACTACAACCATAAAAGGCAGATTAGTAAATAATGATTGTTGCGTATAACAATAAATAGCGACTACCTATTTTTTGCAAAAAAGCACCAATTGTTTTCTTAATTTGCAATAAGTACTAAAATATTAGTTACCAATAAGTAATTTTTACTAAACAAAATCAGCAAAATGGAAGCGACCAACAGGCAATTGCTTTTTTTTGGACATATTCGCAAAGGCTTACCGCCGCATATATCGATGGTAGATGATGTAGCCGAATTGCTTAACATTAGTAACGATAGCGCATACAGAAGGATTAGGGGCGAAAAGCCGGTAAGTTTTGATGAATTACAAATACTGTGTACGCATTATAAAATATCGCTTGATCAGTTTCTGCATTTACAAAGTGATGCGTTTATATTTTCCGGTAAAATAAAAACAAATACGGGAAGGCCTTTTGAAGATTATCTCGATGATATTCTTGAAAAATTTCAATTCTTTAACAGTTTTAAAAAGCGGCATATTTATTTTTTGATGAAGGATATTCCTCCCTTTGTGCATTTTCAAATTCCGGAACTGGCTTTTTTTAAATTCTATTTCTGGATGAAATCAATTCTTCACTATGAAAATCTTAAAGGAGTAAAGTTTTCATTTGATGATTCAAGGTATCTGCCCTTATATGAAACCAGCAAAAAAATCATAGAAGTGTATAACAAAATTCCAATGACAGAGATTTGGAGTGTAGAAAGTATTATAAGTTCAGTGCGACAAATAAATTTTTACAGAGAATCGGGTTCTTTTAAAAATGTAGCGGATATCAAAATCTTATATAACAAATTAGAAGACCTTATCAATCATATTGAAAAGCAGGCAGAACTGGGTTTAAAATTTAATATAGGCGCTTCTCCCGAAAGTGGTTCAGCAGAATACCGCATGTTTGTAAACGAACTTATTACGGGAGATAATACCATTTTGGCAGAGTTAGATAATACACGTATTACTTTTCTTAATCACAGTGTTCTTTATGGGGTTGGCACAAAAGATGAACAATTTAATGCAGCCATGTTTAGTAACCTTGATAACCTGGTAAAAAAATCTACCATGATTAGTACCATAGGCGAAAAAGAAAGAGCTGGTTTTTTTAATCAACTGAGAAATAAGATCAGTGAATACAGGGGCATGGCATAGTTAAACTTAGTTATTTAATCCATTACCTATCCAACAAACAACAGCATTTTATTTTTACTATTCTTCTTGAAATAATCGAATACTCAATTTGAAAAAATATTTTTTGTAAAAAGAATTATCTGTTTATACCCCTTTATTTACCGCACAAATAATAATTGAAAAATACTTTATAGTAAATCAAAATTGCTTCAGAATTAGGATGCAAGTTGCAGCGTTAACAACTCAATTGAATGAAAAGAACATTATTATTTTCAATATTTCTGCTATTATTGGCTATTGTTAAAAGCCAGGGTTTAACTGGAAATAGCGTAACCGGAACCATTACAGATTCCACCTCCCATCTTCCGCTTGAATATGCAACCATTACCCTTTTTACAAAAGGCAGTAATAAACCTGTTACAGGATCGGTGACGGATAAAAAAGGCAACTTTACAATCAATGAAATAAAGGATGGGGTATATACAATTGTATTTGAATTTATAGGATACAAACCGGCTAGTTTAAAAGAGGTGGGGCTAAATAAGAGCAATCCTTTGCTGAATGTAAAAAATATTGCGCTGGCACAACAAAAAGGAACATTGCAATCTGTAACAGTTGTTGCCCAGAGTAAGCTGATAGAAAACAAGATTGATAAAATGGTTTTTAATGCAGAGAAAGATCTTACTTCTCAATCAGGTGTGGCAACGGATGTATTAAAAAAAATACCCCAGGTTTCTGTAGATGTTGATGGCAATGTACAACTGGCAGGTAGCTCAGGTGTTCGGTTTCTTATAAACGGAAAACCTTCCACAGCTTTTGGAAGCAGTATTGCAGATGTGTTACAATCTATCCCCGCCAGCCAGATAAAAACAGTTGAAGTAATTACTAACCCGGGCGCAAAATATGATGCACAGGGGCTTGGTGGTATCATCAATATTATTTTGAAAAACAATACAGCAAAAGGATACAATGGTAATTTATCTTTAACAGCAGGTACAAGAAATGAAAATGGTTCCTTTAATTTAAATGCCCGCAATAATAATTTTGGTATTAATGCTTTTGTTAGCGGTAATAAGCGGTTGACCTCAACAACCCATTCCAGTTCGGATCGGCTAACAAGTGATAGTATTTCTAACAGCACGCTGCACCAGGAAGGGGTTGGAATGTTTGAAAGACATGGTTTTCAGGCAGGCACGGGCTTTGACTGGACATATAAAAAGCGGAACAGCTTTTCCGGTGCTATATCGTTTAATAATTTTGGTTATTCAGGAAACGGTGTAACAAATCAGAATCTTCAGGCAGATAAGGGAGGCACAGTCCCGCCAGTACTCTCAGTAATCAACTCCGATTATATTTATAAATTTAAAAATACAGATGCCAGTTTAAATTATAAAAGAACGTTTGCAAAAGAAGACCAGGAATTGGAGCTAAGTGTAAATACAAGTTTTGGAAACAACCAAAATACTTCTTCTAACGAGCAATCTTTATTACCACAGGATTCTTTATTTTATGGCAGGAGAAGCAATAACCCTGGCAAAACAAATGAAACAGAATTAAAAATTGATTATACCCAACCACTAAAAAAAGATGTACTGCTTGGGGTGGGAAGTAAGGCATCTTACTATAACATAAACAGCACCTCAAGTGTATCTGGCTATCAGCCAAATCTTCAAAATTATCAACCCGATCCATCTTTATCCAACGATCTAACATACCATCAAAAGGTCTATGCATTTTATTCTGAATTGAGCTTTCCTGTTGCTACATTGTTTCAGGCAAAAATTGGTGGCCGGTATGAAAGAACCGAGATTGATTCTTACTACTCCAACGCTCAGGAGCAGGTGAAAATACCCGGCTACAACACTTTTGTACCTTCTGTATTTTTATCAAAAAAAATAACTGACAATCAAACCATCAAACTCAGCTATTCTAAAAGAATTGAACGGCCTGATTATGAAGACCTGAACCCTTTTGTAAATACCAACGACCCAAAAAATCTTACTGCCGGTAACAGCAACCTGCAGCCTGAAATTGGTCACAGGTATGAAGTAGGTTACAACAGGGATTTGGGTAAAGGCGGATCAGTTATGGTAAACTTTTTTTATCGAATTAATGATCACGACATACAGCCATACATTGTTTACTATCCATCTTACAAAGTTGGCGATACTACTTATACCAATGTAACAGTAACTACCCGCCAAAATATTGGTATGGAAAAAAACCTTGGCTTGAATCTTTTTGCAGATGTTCATATAACCTCCAAATTGAGTCTGCGCAGTAATGTTTTTTTATTCAGGCGTCATACCATTAATACACTTGATAAAGGGTACGATTATACCAGTTTTAATTATCGTTTTAATATGAATGGCAGTTACCAGTTTACTAACACGCTGGTGGCAGAATTTTTTGGAAATTTTAATTCACCAAGGCATGAGGCGCAGGGAACCTATCCTTCGTTTACAACCTATAGTATTGCGGCCCGAAAACAATTTTGGAAAAAGAAAGGAAGTTTGGCTTTAACAGCAAACAACTTTTTAAATGAATACGTAAACCAAAAAAGTGTTTTATTTGGCCCCGGATTTTCTGTAAACAGTATCCGGAAAATACCTTTTCGGTCAATAGGCTTAAACTTTACATGGAAGTTTGGAAAGCTTGAATTTAAGAATAATAAAACAGAAAATGAAGGCAATGCTCCGGTGGAGTAAAAAGATGAATACACTATTATAATAGAGAAAATCTACATCTCAACGACAAGCAAATTTATAAATAAATTGTAACTGCCAATTTTAAAATACAATAAATGATGTAGGTTTACAACGTTTAAATACATTGTAAAATGTTTATCGCTGTCGATCTAAATTCTTAACTACGAATGAAAAAAATTATTGGTTTCCTTTTTGCTTTTAGCAGCCTTTTTGTAAAAGCCCAAACCGTTCCAAATTTCGACCAAATAAAACTGGAAAAAGCCACTGATTATAAAGCGGCAGAACCCTTTGTTTTACAAACTGCTAATTACTTGCTTACTACGCCCATTATTAAGGAGAGCAAAGACAGATTAAATTCTTTAAGGTTTATTACCAGTTGGATGAGGGGTACTCCTGATCATTCATACGTGTTTACTGATGTACCCGATAAAATTGGGAGGGATAATGATATTTTAGGAGTATATATAGCAGGGATGGCAAAATATTCGCTGGATAACAAGGCTGTTTCGAAAGATGCCAAACTGGTAAAACTGAACGCCCTTATAATTCTGCTGGATTATTGTGAGGTAAAGGGAAATAATATTCGAATGACCAAACAATTAAAAAAATTAGCAGAAGCAAAAGAAAAAGGACAATTGGAAGAAGCGTTTCAATAATTTTTTTATTAGGGCAGGTTAGTAGTTTAAAGAAACAATCATTGATTTATTCAAAAAAAAATCAGGAATTATTTGGAATGATTAGTTGCCAGTACCAGATATAATGAAATGGCGCAGTAGCATATACTGCGCCATAATAATTTATTTTGAAGCGGCAGGTTTTGCTGCTTTTTTCTTTGGTGGGGCAATCTTCTTAACAGGAATAATTTTTTTAACCGGTGGCACAGCTTTCTTTTCGGGTGTTTTTTTTATTCCTGCAACTAAAACCTTTGCGGCTTTTTTTATCCTTTTTTCAAATTTCTTTTCTCCTAATTGCACTTTTAATGCCGGTAATGCAGTTTGTAACTGGGCAATTGTTGTTTGTAGTGTATTGTCTTTGGTATTGGTTGATTCCTTAACCGTGATCTTTTTTGTAGTCATTGTTGCATGTGTTTGTTTAATTGATAACGCAAACATAACATAAGAAATGAATTTTCAATATTAAGTTTTACTACTACCATTAAGGTTTGTATGCGGGAGATGCGGCATGATGAATCTGTAAAGGAACCTGGTTGTTGTAGTCAGGCTTTGGAAAATCTATCAATTGGCAGTATAGAACCAATGAAGTTTTACAATTTTTCTTTATAATTTTTTAGTCTGTAAACATAAAACTTGCGGCAGGTTACACCTGCTCTTTGTTGCTCAATTATTTCCGGAGGAAGGATTGTTTGAAATAATGAACCGTATGTTTCAGGAACATTAAAATAATTTTCGGAAGATACAATGCAATAGGCATCGTCGCCGGGTAGCAATGTTTTTCGTTTAGTATTTATCCATGCGTATTGGTGTATATCGTTTGTATCAGCAAGGGCTATTAAATCAGTTTTTAATGGCATCGCAATATAATAATCAATATGTGCAGCCGTAAACCATCTGTTACATATTACTGCTGAATTAGGCTTCATCAAACCTGTTTGCGCATCCCGCTCAACGATTTTTTTAAAAGGAGCTTTTAATTTATTCCAGCCATGCATGTCTAATGTAAAATCACCTTCACCCAATAGTTGGTTATCTTTTTTGCCAAGCGTGCCAGGGAAAAAATTAATTACCAAAATACCTGCCACCACAATTACACTTAATAAAGAAGTTGCAATCAGTAATGGTTTTGGCAGTATGTTTTTTTGCAAACCAATAGTTGATTTTTTTTCAGAAAAATAGCAGGCTGTCAATAAAACAATTCCTGTATAAGCCGGTCCTGTCCAATGTGGAAGCACCTCTTTAAAGAAAGAAACAAGTGTGGCAATAACAATCAATGGCAAAGCAGAAAACAACAATAGTCTTTTGTGTGCCATTGAAACCGGCAGGTTGTTTTTAAATGCAGCTACGGTACCAATAACAAGAAAGGGGAAAATTACGGGGTTAAAATAAAGCAGCTGCCCTACGCTAAAAGTTATAAACGAATCAAAGTTTAATCCCCCCGATGCCACATCTACTCTTTTGCTGTGGTACAGATAAGTTACAAAATGATTGTCTATATTCCATTGTATAACAGGGTAAAAAAACAATATAGTTATTATGCCAGCAATATATAGCATTGGCTGTTGCAGCCATTTTGAATTGTAGAAAAGTACATACAGTAAAAAGCCCAGCCATAAAAAAGAAGTATGAATTTTACACAGCATACCCACCCCGGCAATAATGCCAAATAATAACAGGTTTTTCTTTTTTTGAGTATTAATATTTTTATTTTCTGTAATGCCAATCAGTAAATACAAACCGGCAGCCCAGCAAACCATTTGTGGTGAATCTGGCAATATAAATGTGCCCGCAATAATACTTCCGTAAATAGTTGCCGTATAAATTATGGCAGCTAAAAATCCAGTATACTCATTATTTAATTTTTTGCCACTCAAAAAAAGTAACCAGGTAGTAATTGCGGCCGATACAATGGCACCAAGACGAATAAAAAATTCATGATCGAGCAAAAGATTGGCGGTTGTAAAACGTATTAACCAGCCTACCATGGGGGGGTGATCAAAATAATTCCATTGAAGGTACTGGGCGTACATACGGTAATACACTTCATCATTACCCAGTTCAATAGTAGCAGCAACAATACTGCGTACCAATGTGGTAATAACAATCAGCAGCAGTGTTTTCTTTTTGTAATTCAAAGGAGCTTAATTAAATGTAAACAGGAAATTAACAAAATAATTCCAGAAAAAAACTATGCCAATAACGACTAGTTTCAATAAGTAAAAATTCTTTTTTGCTTTGTTTACAAGCAGGTACAACAATAAATTATTAATCAGTAAACCGGTTACAGATACCAGTATAAATTTTGCAAATTGGCCTGCAAACGGATGGCTATTGTTTTCAAAAGTCCAGTAGCGGTTAAGCAAAAAATTATTAATTACCGCCAGGCTAAACCCAAGCGAATTGGCAAGGTATTTATTAAGCTTTAATTTTTCCTTACAAATCCAGGTAACAGAAAAATCAATGCACATGCCAATTAAACCCACCAGACCAAATTTTAAAAACCGGGCATTCAAAATTTTATTCATGCTGTTTTTACTTCAGAGGTGGAGGGGAAATTAGTACCTGTATGGTTATCGTTTTTATTTTGTTTTGAGCGTTTTGTAATATTAGTGTGGTATACAAGATAGACTGAATAAATACCTGAAGTGAATCCAAGAAGTGCACCCATCATAACATCAGTTAAAAAGTGCTGGGCAAGGTACATACGTGAATAGCCTGCCAGCGTTGCAGCAAACAAAATGGGTAGCTGCCAGGCTTTATTTTGCATTGTTAATACCAATACAGTTGCGACAGCAAATGCAGACGCTGTGTGGCCTGATGGAAAACTGGAATTGTTGGAGAGGGTTACGCCTTCAATAAATTGTGTATACTGCCCGCTTGTAAAAAATAATCTTGGTCGTGGGGATGTAACAAGATTCTTTATTATTTGCACCAGTAATCCTGAAATTAAAAAGGAGAGCAGCAATGCCAATGCCTGTTTTTTTCTTTTGTAAAAAAAAAGAGTGACTGAAATAAAAATCGCAAATAAGCCATCACCCACATTTGTGTAATTGATGAAAAATGTATTTAGCCAATTGGTATGATAGCTGTTCAGCAATATAAAACTACCCCCTTTGCCATCTATTGCCAGCAATAGAAATCCTGTGAGAAATAGGAGGGCCAATGCCCAAAAATACCACCTGCTGTTTCGAAAATATAAAGAGATGTTCATTATGCTGTAATTTGAAGAAATACTGCCAATTTACCCGGCAATTATTTCCGCTAATTAAATTAATTCAGTTTAAAATTATAATTTTCAAAGGTATGTAATTTATGAAAGGCGCTTTGCTGATACCGAAAAACAATTTGTACTTCATACGTACAAGACAACTTTAAGATACAATGATGCCATACCTGCAAAAGGGAACAGACCCTTGTTTAATGTTGCCAAATTTTGAAACCTGATTAATGGGAAGTTGTGGTACTAATGTTAAAAAAAATTGGCTACATGTTATTGTAAGTAAATATACCTTGGGTTAATTTTACATTTTAACAAATTTTGGAGAAGTTGTTGAATAGAGAAATAAAACAATTTTAATGAATACAAAATATTTGGTCCTTTTTATTTTCCTCATAACAATATCGCTATTGGGTTGCAGCAAGAAAACTGTTCCGGTAACAACCACAACTGCTGTGGAAAATACAACTGTTGAGGCTCCAAAAAAAGTAGTCACTAAAAAAAAGGTTTCAGAACCGGTACCAAAAGTAATTTCAGTAAATGATCTGAGTGCAAAAAAAACTGTTGACGGCAGGCTATATTACGATTTAGATGGACACCGTTACTGGCGCAATAAAAAAGATGGCAAATATTATTTATATAATAAGCAGATGTATGCCAACGATGCATTTAAACCAGATTAAATTTTTAATGTTTTAATTATCCAAGTTTATTTTTAGTTTATTGCCCCGTATTAAACAATGCAGTCATGCAATTACGGTAACTATTTTGTGGGTAAAATAATACACATGTACGTCAACCTTATGCGGGGTTGCTCAATATTTTGTACTTTTAGCAGGTGGAGTTCTCAACATTTGTCAGGTAAAAAATATTCATGATTTCAAATATACGGTCGGGTTCTATTTTGCAGCATTATTTAAGCAATCAATATTCGTATGATGAGATGTTGGGTAAAGATGGTAACCTGCGTCCACACTGGGAGGCTTTCTTTAATTCTTTTAACCAGTTGGGAGATGGTGAGATAGGAAGCCGAAATACTGAAATTTCAAGATTATTAAAAGAGAATGGTGTAACCTATAATATTTACGGAGATAGCCGGGTATTAAACCGGGACTGGAACGTAGATGCAATTCCATTTCTGATAAGCAAAGAAGAATGGGAAAAAGCAGAAGCTGCATTAAAGCAACGGGCTGAACTATTGAATTTATTGTTACAGGATATTTATGGAGAGCAGAAATTAATTAAGAATGGCATTGTTCCATTAGAATTGATTTACAACCATGCCGGATTTTTAAGGCAATGCGCCGGAATAAAATTACCAGGCAAACACAGCCTGGTGTTGTACTCTGCAGATATGGCCCGCAGCCCCGATGGTAAATTGTGGATCATCAGCGATCGTACACAGGCACCGTCAGGTTCTGGATATGCCTTAGAGAACAGAACAGTAATGACAAGGGTTTTGCCTGAATTATTTAGCGGTCTGAAAGTAAGGCATCTTTCTCCCTATTTTGATACATTGAATAACTCATTGAATGAATTGGGAGCCCGCCATCATCAAAATCCAAGGATTGTAATACTAACACCGGGCCCTGGTAATGAAACCTATTTTGAACATTCCTATCTTTCCTCTCATCTTGGTTATACACTCGTGCAAGGCAACGACCTGATGGTAAAGCATAATTTTGTTTGGTTGAAAACCCTCGGCGGATTAGAAAAAGTAGATGTGATCATTCGTCGTATCGATGATATTTATTGCGATCCTTTAGAACTAAAAGCAGATTCACAATTGGGTGTTGCCGGTCTGTTGCAGGTTATCAGAAGTGGTAATGTTAGCATTGCCAATCCGCCTGGAAGCAGTATTTTAGAGAACCCCGGCCTGATGCCTTTTCTTCAACATATTTCTAAACATTTTTTTGGTACAGATTTGTTGATGCCAACCATTGCATCCTGGTGGTGTGGACAACCAAAGGAATTAAAATATGTGTTGAATAATATTCAATCGCTGGTTATTAAAAAGATTTTTCGGGGCACCAGCAGAAGTACTTCTATTGATGGCGGAAGTTTGTCAGCTAACCAGTTAAATGAATTAAAACTGCAAATAAGCAAGTATCCGTTTATGTATGTGGGGCAGGAAAAGATTGGCCTTAGTTCCACACCTTCACTGGTTGATGGAAAAATTGAACCACGCAAAACAATCTTTCGTAGTTTTTTGGTAAGTAATGGTGACAGCTACACAGCCATGGCAGGCGGCTTAAGCAGAACATCTTCTGATGCACTTAATTTTATTGTATCCAATCAGTCGGGTGGGCACAGTAAGGATACATGGATCATTTCGCCTGAACCTGGTAATAGCAGTGCGATTCCTAAAAAATACCAGGAACGCATACACGCTGCATCAAACGGAATTTTACCCAGCAACACAGCTGAAAATCTTTTTTGGGTAGGAAGGTATACAGAAAGGCTTTTAGGAAATGCCCGCTTTCACCGAACGGTTATTCAATCCATTACACAGGGTAACAGGTTGATGACAGATAATGATATTAAGACAGAACAAAATTTATTGAAAGCACTTACTCATTATACTTTTACCTATCCCGGTTTTGTTGAAGATGAGGAAGGCGAAGAAAATGATAATGAAGAAAAATTAAAAAATCCCTGGCCGGAGCTGAGAGATATTTTATTTAATGAAGAAAGAGCCGGTAGTTTAAAATATGATTTCCTTCTTTTTATCAAGGCTGTTCATGCCGTTAGAGATCACTGGTCAATTGATACCTGGCGGGTATTAAGAGGAATGGAGGAAGCATGGTCATCTGTAAAAGATATACTAAAACCCGGGCATCTGAAAATGCAACATGTGTTGGATAGCCTCATCACTTCTGTGGTTGCTTTTATTGGGTTAAACAGGGAAAGTATTTCAAGGGAGCAGGGATGGCTGATGCTTGACATGGGACGAAAAATAGAGCAGTGTCTTTTATTGAGCAGCATGCTTCGTGCAACCCTTGTAAATAAATATGATGACGAGGTAGATTATAATTTGCAGGAAGCTTTACTGATAAGCAATGAATGTTTGGTTAATTTCAGGTACAAATACAGATCGTTGCTACAGTTGCCGTTGGTATTGGAGCTTATGATTTTTGATCCTAATAATCCGCGTTCACTTGTATACCAACTGGACCGGTTAAAAAAGAATTTGGGAAATCTCCCTAAGGTAATGGGTGACCAAACAATTTTACCACATGATATTTTAATTGCAGAAGCGTACAGTTTATTAAAACATACTGATAAAGAAAAACTATCGCTGTTAGATAAGGAAGCAGCCCAACATATTAAGTTGGATGATTTTCTTTCAAAAATGTATGAACTTTTATCAGGTATACAAAGTGCTATTTCCAAAACTTATTTTATACATGCACAATCACAAAAGCAATTATTTTCAACCAGCCAATCTGATGAAGACCCGGCAGAATAAAGACAAACCATCAACTATTAACGAAGACCCATCAATCTATTTTTAATGTATCATAGAGTTATTCATATAACAGATTATATTTACGAAGTTCCCGTTAGTCTTTGCCATAATATTGTGCGTCTCATACCTCGCAGTACCAATAAACAATTCTGTAAAAAATCGGTAGTGAGTATTAATCCTGAGCCTGATGTATTGTTGGAATATGAGGATTTTTATGGTAACAGACTGGTGTATTTTACAATAGAAAAAGAGCATAAAAAGCTAAGTGTCCGGGTTACTTCCGAAATTGAAAAATTGTCACCTTCCAATGAACAACTGCCACAAAATAACCGGATTACCTGGGAAGAAGTATGCAGGCTAACATCAACTATAACACCTGAACTAACGGAAGTAAAACAATTTATAGCTGCAACGCCAATGACGATGGCAGATGAGGCTATTGTGGCTTATGCAATAACGTCTTTTACTCCCGGAAGATCGTTGTTTGAAGCAAGTAAAAACCTGATGCAGCGCATCTTTGCTGATTTTAAATTTCAATCGGGGTTTACTACTATTTCCACACCGCTATCATTGGTTATGAAAGAACGTAAAGGAGTTTGCCAGGATTTTGCACACCTTGCCATTGCCTGCCTGCGTTCAATGGGATTACCTGCCAGATACATGAGTGGTTACATCGAAACAATACCACCTCCGGGAGTTGAAAAATTAGTTGGCGTGGATGCTTCACATGCCTGGTTTGCTGTGTACATACCCGGAGCTGGTTGGGTAGATTTTGATCCTACCAATAACCTGTTGCCATCAGATCAACATATCACTATCGGATGGGGCAGAGACTATGCAGACATTACTCCATTAAGAGGTGTTATTATGAGCAGTGGCAGACATGAATTAAAAGTGTCTGTTGATGTAAGAAGATTGTCTTAATATGTTTTAGTATAGTCGAGTTTTACAAGACATATTTGCCAGTTTGTCTCCAGATTTTAAAAATTGCTTTTGTAGTGCCACCCAGCTGTAGTAAATTATTTTTAGTACGTTATTGTAAAGCCAGCACCCAACCCCATATCACTATCATAATGCGATGAAACAGAAATATACTTTGTTGCGATGTATCTTAACCCTGCCATATATTCTTTATCTGTGTTTATCATCATGCTAAAACGCAACCGCTTTGTTACCGGCACATCTTCCCTGCCAAATTGGAAACGGAATTTACCATCGCCATCTACTCTTAAATCAGCCACAAATAGCATAGGTAAGGTATAAGCAATACCTGCTACCATTGTTTTGCGATTGTTCTTATTGCTTGTTTGTCCGAACCAGTTTTTTTCTTCATTGCCGAAAATATTTTTGGGGCCACCTTCCATTTTATAATGATAATCAAAACCCACATAAGGGTACCACCATTGCATGCGGCCTAAATATCTGCCAAACATTGTCTCACTTTCGTAACCGTGCATATCATGATAGCCCAAATGCCAAAGCGTACTTAGTTTCCATCTCGTATTTGCCAGCATGGCTTCTCCATCGCTGCCATTGTTTTCTATACCGAGCTTTCCCATCAAATGAAACATCCTGTCGTCAGCAAATAATTTTCGCTGTGCCAGTTTCGGGTTTGGTATTTCCGGATTGGCAGGCTGATTTTCATACGTAAATACCCTGCCCATGCCACTCATCATGTGGTACAAAATATGACAATGGAAAAACCAGTCACCATAAACATTGGCATTAAATTCAATGGTATCTCTTTCCATTGGCATGATGTCTATTATATTCTTCAGCGGTGCATATTCTCCCTGGCCGTTCAGTAGCCTGAAGTCGTGGCCGTGCAAGTGCATCGGATGTCGCATCATGCTGTTATTGTATAAAATAATTTGTACGTTTTCTCCTTTTTTTACCAGGATTTTATCACTCTCAGAAACTGTTTTGTTGTCCAGTGTCCACACATAGCGGTTCATGTTTCCGGTAAGGTCAAACTTCAATACTTTTAATGGCCCGGCAGGCAGAGTCGTTTTTTCAG
>JANXSR010000440.1 GCA_025352625.1 Ferruginibacter sp. | reverse complement strand
CGTTGGAGGTGTAATATCGGGATATTGGGCAACAGGTAAAGTTGTCATGGCTATAATACCAACTAAAACAATTACTACTGATATCACGATCGCTGTTACGGGTCTTTTTATAAAAGTTTCTGCTATCATTATTTTATTTCTTTAACCGTTATTACCGGAAAAATAATTTTGATTATTTATTTTAAAGCGATTGCCATCCATTTAAAATAGTATGCGCAATCAATTTTTTATACATTTTTACCCCATAATTAATACTTATTAAATGGTGTAAAATGAAATTATAAATACTTAATTCTTGCCTGGTTTTTCCGGCGGAGTGGCGGTTGTATTAATCATAGCACCTTCTCTTAAATTCTGTACCCCTTCTACCACTACTTTTTCGCCATTTTTTAATCCTTCTTTTACAATAACATTAATACCTATTTGTTTACCCAGGACTAATTTTCTCTGCGAAACCTTGTTACTGTCATTTGGCACATAAACAAAAAACTCACCAAGCTGCTCCGTTACTGCTTTATAGGGAATAAGAATTGATTGAACAGCTCCATTGTTTTTTACTCTAACAGTTCCATTCATGCCTGCTATTAGCAGATTTTCATTATTAGGAAAAATTAGTCTTGCTTTAATGGTACCAGTTTGTGGGTTAACAGCCCTGTCAAGCAACGAAATGTTTCCAGGATACGGATATATATCATTGCCAAATGCAAGTGTAAAAATTGAATCTGTTGCGGCAGGTTTTTCGTTCATGAATTTTGTGAAACGATAAATTTCTTTTTGATCAATATTAAAATCTACTGCTAATTCTTTATCAGATGAAACACTATTTAATAACGTTTGTCCGGCGGTAACAGCTGCACCTGTTTTAACAGCAGAAATACCAATTACTCCATCAAATGGGGCATAAACTTTTGTATATTTTACGTTGGTTTGTACAGCCTGAATATTAGCCCTTGAAGCATCCGCCTGTTTACGGGCAACCTCTAACGCAGCATCTGCATTATCAACCAGCTGTTTTGCTACTGCATCATTTTTATCTAATTCATGAAAACGGTTGGCATCTTTTTGTGCTTTATTTAAATTAGCTTCCTGCACTTTTAAACCTGCAACGGCCTGTTGGTAATTAGCAGCATACAATTGCGCATCAATAGAATACAGTAACTGCCCTTTTTTTATTCTATCGCCGTCTTTAAAATGAACACCTGTAATAAAACCACTAACCTGCGGCCTAAGGTCAACCTGGTTTAATGGGCTAACTGTCGCAGGATATTCGTCATAATAAACAGCATCTGCCAACACTACGGGCTGAACCGTTACTTTAACCGGAGGTGGTGCTACGGGTGTAACAGGAGTGTTATTATTACTACAGGCTGCCATCAAAAAAAAAGCAGCAAATCCGGTATATGTTATTATTTTTTTTAAATGCATACTATGAGAAATTTATAATTTTAGTCCGTTTTTTTATTAATAAATGATTTGACCAGCTGCTTTTTGTACATCAATTTTACTTGCCAGCAACTGGTACATAGCTGTGTAATAATTAATTTCTGAGGTTCGTAAATCTGTTTCGGATGTTATTACTTCCAGGTATGTTTTAATGCCGGAACGATATTGCAGCTGTATGATATCATACACTTCTTTTGCAACTCCCAGGTTTTCTTTTAATGCAAGATAATATTGCAGGTTACTTTTATAAACTGCAAGCGCCTGCACATAACCTGAGTTTACAATATTTTTAAAGTGTTCAATGTCCAAATCATTTCTTTGTAACTCCAGCTCTGCCGCATGTACATTGGCCTTTCTTTTGCCTCCCTGAAAAATAGGGAAGCCCATTGTTATTGCCGCAAAAGAATTAGGGAAATTGGTGTTGTATAATTTACCAAAATTATTACTTTGAAAATTAAGGTTGTAAGCACCGTTTGCAGATACCGTTGGCAGATAACTCCATTTATTGTATTTTAAATTATACTGCAACAACCTCTTTTGTGTTTCCAGTAATTGGTACTCTATCCTGTCATTGTAATTGGCTCCTTTTAATGTATCCAACACAATTTCCTTTTCCATCTGCAAACTATCATATACAATATTTAAGTTGCCCGACACAGGGTATCCCATTAAGGATTTAAGATATTCCAATTTTGCTTTCAACAATTCTTCATTGCTTCTTTTTGAAGCCTTGGCATTATTGAGAGAAATTGTAGCCCTTTTGTAATCTATCTTATCAGCTATCCCTGACTTGTATTGGTTATAGGCATCTTTTAAGCTTTGCTCAATACGCAAAATATTTGTCTCAGATACTTTTATCTGTTGCTCAGTAGAAAGCACATCATAAAAAGCTTTTGATACATCTGCCGCCAGTTCAATTTTATTATTGCTGGTTGCTTGTTTGCTTTGAAGCCTTACATCATTTTTTGAACGGTTTGCCAATAATACATCTTTATTAAAAATGGCCTGAGAAACTGTAAACTGCCCTGCAGATGTATTGTCAACACCAAGTTTTACAGGGTTGCCTCCAATTACTGTGGTTTGCACAATAAAGTTATGTTGCAGGTTATAATTAAAATTAACCTGCGGATACCAATCTGCCAGTTTACTTTTAATTGCTGTTTCAACTATCTCCTGATCTAGTAGTGATTGCTGTATTTGTGGTTGGTGTACGATGGCATAATCAATAGCATTTTTTAAAGTTACCTCCTGCAAGAGGCTGTCTTTTACACCTTGTTGAGCCATCAAAAAAAAAGGACAGAAAAAAAATAAAGTGGCGGTTATTATTTTTTTTGAATATTGTTTTTTAGAGCTATGTATTGGTATTTTAAACACCAATAATGCAAATAAATTTCTAAATAAATGTACACTTCTATTCATTGTATTATTTATTGGTGGTATTGAAATTTTAGAATCAATACTCACACCAGTTAATTATAAGGCATAAACAATTAATTTTATGCTTTGATGCGGCTACTTTTTTAAATGACAATTAGATAAATAACCCAGTCTTTTGTAAAACTCATCCTTTCATTTAGCTGCAAATGCAGCTATGTCTTTTACATATTCTTTCAACAAAATTTTATTGAGGATATAGGAATAACAACGTCCTTCTTTTTCGGGTTCAATTAAACCTGCCTCTGTAAGTGCCTTAATATGGTGGCTTACCGAAGGCTGAGCCAGATCTAGCCCACTCATAATTTGCGAGCATTGAATAGATCCACCATGGTCAGCCATATCTTCCAATATTTTCAACCTGTTAATATCGCCTAATGCTTTAGCTATTTTTTCTAATTGCTTTAATTCCATTTGCCAACATATTGATAGATGCAAATGTATCTATCAATATGGAATTATAAAAATTTATTTGTTTTGTAAGGATGATAAAATAAACTAAATAAGAGTTAGTGTGTTATTAATGGCAATACCATAACTACCGTAAAAAAATATTTAAGTTAAATACAACATACCAATGTTCATTTACTGTTTTACCTTTACAACAATGCTTATCGATATTTAACACCGCATAATTTCAATAAATTTTATACAATGGAATATAATAAATTAACCCCCGAAGAAGAGTATGTAATTGTACGGAAAGGAACTGAAAGGCCTTTTACCGGTGAGTATAATAATAATAAGTTAACTGGCACTTATGTTTGCAGACGATGCAATACCCCATTATACAATTCAACAGATAAATTTGATTCCCGTTGTGGATGGCCAAGTTTTGATGATGAAATACCCGGTGCTGTAAAACACCTTCCGGATGCTGATGGAAGCAGAACCGAAATTGTTTGTGCTAATTGCGGTGGTCACCTCGGTCATGTATTTGCAGGAGAAAGGTTAACTACAAAAAATACCAGGCATTGCGTAAATTCTATTTCTTTAAAATTTATACCTGCAGAAAAATAAGCCTTTGCGTTAACTTCAATTTTCATTTTTGAGATATTTATATCAGGCCATTGCATTTAAAGGAGAAATATATTTTAATGTAAGGTAATTGTGTGCAGTCGGCTATTGTAGCAATTTTTTCAATATTTTTTTAGCGGGGAAATAGATACCCAGTAATTGTTAATCTGCAATTTTTTACAATAGAAATTAAAATCATCGAAATTATATGAAACAACTATTTATCTTTTTCCTCCTTGCCTGTTTTACGCAGCAATCAAAAGCACAACAAATTATTGAAAGAGACAAGGAGATAGAACAAATGGTGAAAGAGGTATCGCCTGATTCGCTAAAAATTTATATAAAAACACTTGTAGCTTTTGGTACAAGAAATACACTTAGTACACAATCAAACCCACAACGCGGTATTGGTGCTGCAAGGAGTTGGGTACTAACTAAATTCAACGAATTTGCAAAACAATCTAATGGCCGAATGACTGCTATTATTGATACAACCACTTTACAAAAGGGTAAAGAACGAGTTGACACAACGCTATTATTAGGAAATGTTGTTGCAACACTAAGAGGTACTGACCCGACAGATAAAAGAGTATTTATTATAAGTGGGCACTTAGATAATAGGCGGAGCGATGTTATGGATCGTAAGGGTGACGCTCCCGGTGCAAATGATGATGGCAGTGGCTCTGCAGCCGTATTGGAATGTGCAAGAATAATGAGTAAACATTCATTTGCAGCTACTATCATTTTTATAACAGTTAGTGGTGAGGAACAGGGTTTACTTGGTGCATACTACATGGCTGAAAAGGCCAAGGCGCTAAATTTGCCTATTGAAGCCGTACTTAACAACGATATTATGGGCAGCAATAACAGCAATGAAACCAATATCATTAACAATACGCAGGTAAGAGTTTTTAGTGAAGGACTCCCCGATTACGAGTTGGATAAAAAGGCCAAAGCAATTCGACAGTTCGGCCTTGAAAATGATGGCATATCCCGTCAGTTGGCACGCTATGTAAAAGAAACCGGGGAACGTTATGTTGATAATCTACAGGTAGTGATGATATATCGCAACGACCGTTTTTTGCGTGGAGGAGATCATACTCCTTATGTAGAAAATGGGTTTGCAGCAGTTCGCATTACAGAGATGAATGAAAATTACAACCGGCAGCATCAGGATATTCGTTTAGAAAATGGCATTCAATATGGCGATGTATTAGAATATATTGATTTTGAGTACTTACGAAAAAATACAGCACTTAATCTTGCTAACCTTGCTAATCTTTCCAAAGCACCAGCCCGGCCTGAAGCAGTAACAATTGATGTTAAGAAATTAGGAAATACAACCAGTCTTAACTGGCAGACTCCAAAAACCGGAAAGGTAAAAGGCTATTATATTTTATTGCGTGAAACCACTAGTGCCTTTTGGCAGAAGAAATTTTTTACTGATCAATTGCAAATTGTTTTACCCTATTCAAAAGATAATTACTTTTTTGCCGTGCAAAGCGTTAATGAAAGTGGAAACGAGAGTTTACCCGTTGTACCAGGAGTTAACAGATAATAAAAAAACTATGATTTAACCAAAATATTTATATCACATAATACTATATTGGCGAAACTCATTGATGGATAAATTAATAGTAGTCGATTAGCACTCTTTAATTGCAGAAAGCCTATTTTATACTAATATTTGCCGATTGCTTAATAAATGTCTCCATTTACTAATTCCATAAATATTGAATTATAAAACATATTACTTTTACTCCATCAAAGCAACTCACTAACTGAAAAATTATTAAAGTTAATAACAGGTTTTTCATAGGTTTCAAAGGAGTTTTAAGAGAAAAAAACGGAGCCGGATATCTATCCGGCTCTCTGTATTTATAGACTGTAAGCTTCTTTAAAAAATTTTCATCAGTCGTCTTGCATTTTGTTTTAATTAAATTTCGTTGCTCAATTAAACCTTAAAAATAAATTCGGCTTACTTATTTTGATTTTAATTACCTTGAATTATCTACAACAATTACAATCTAAAAATTTTGACACTTTTGAAATATACTATCTTATTTTTTTTATATGCCGCAATCGCACTATCAGTCAATGGCCAGCCCCCAAATACTTCCTCACCTTTGAAATATGATGTAGCAATATCTTTTGGGAGCATGTGTTGTGGAACTGCGTCTGATACTTTTTTAAAAGACTATATTAAAAAGTTTAATTGCAAAAATAAAGTTATTGTTAAAGCATGGCTGTTAGGTGGATGTGGAAGAGAAGGTGAATTTAAAATCTTATTCAGTTTATCTAATTTAAAAGAAACAAAAAAGACAACATTAAAGGCTGACTTGAAAAACCTGATTCCGGAACAAAACAAAAAAAATAAAGCCTCCAATGCCAACAGCGGGCTTATAAGTGCAGAAGCAGATGTACCATTAAGCAGGCTTGAAAATTGTAGGGAGCCATTGGCCAAATGGAAATTATAAAACCTGTAAGTTAGTTTTGCAAAGCAAATTTATAGCTACACCAAAAAGTATCCAGCGAAATAAGTTTGGGTTTAAAAAAGGAAATTATTTGAGGCCATTGAGACACATTCATTATACTAACATCCTCAATTGAAACTTCGATAGTACAGGTAAGTTTACCATGGCCATCGTTTATCATTTTTTGCCATTTCCAATCCGTACCACATATTTTTTGAAATTGCTTTTTAAACATTATCAATTGCTGAAATTGTTGTAATTGAATATTGATATCTGGGTTTGATAATTCAATTGCAACAGAAGCTACATTATTATTTGCTTGCAACCTGAAGCGAATAAATCTAATTTCTGTTTTATAATTAATCCAGTTTATTTTTTCTCCCTCTCCTGAAGATACTGGTGCAATATATTGTCCAAATGTTGTCCAAAATTGTTTTGTTAACATAGCCGCAGATTTAGAAGAATGCATACAATAAAGATTGGTGAAGGTAAATCAATAACGAAAGCGTGAAATTAAAATTGAAACTACCTCAATTAGTTCCTCATTTTTTAACAATAAACAATTAAATCCTGAAGCAATCTTATTTTACATTGTTACTCCATTCAAAAAAACTATCAACATCTTTTTTAAACTGTATCATAGAAACTTTATTGATGTAATACATATGACCTGATTCATAATAATAGTGTTTTAAAT
>JANXSR010000417.1 GCA_025352625.1 Ferruginibacter sp. | reverse complement strand
CGCAGGCTTATAATTTAAAAGAATGTCAGCAGAACACCAGCGGTTAGCAGTTAACTATAAAAAGCCTATTCCCCTTGAGCAATGGGGCCCATATTTAAGCGAAAGGCAATGGGGCACTGTAAGAGAAGATTACGGGTATCATGGCGATGCCTGGGGATACCTCCCTTTCGACCAGTCGCACTTTAGAACCTATCGCTGGGGCGAAGATGGCATTGCAGGCATCTCTGATTATTTTCAGAACCTTTGCTTTGCTGTAGCATTTTGGAATGGCAAAGATAAAATTTTAAAAGAGCGGCTTTTTGGGCTGGGTAATTACGAGGGTAATCATGGAGAAGATGTAAAGGAATTGTATTACTATCAAGATAATATTCCTACCCATTATTACATGGAATATTTATACAAATATCCGCAGAATGAATTTCCGTATGAAGATCTTAAAGCTACCAACCGTGGCCGCACTATGGTTGATCCTGAATATGAAATACTGGATACCGGCGTATTTGACAAGGATGAATATTTTGATATAAACATTACCTATGCAAAACAAAATCCGCAGGATATTTATATTAAAATTGACATTACCAACAGGGGTACAAAAACGGCTCCCATAACAGTATTGCCTACCCTGTGGTTTTACAACCGCTGGGCCTACACGCCCGATGAACCAAAGCCAACACTTACCTGGCTAAGCAAAACAGCGGTAAAAGCATATCACCGAAGGTTGGGTAGTTATTATTTTTATTTTCAGTATCCTGATGATTGCCTGTTTACAGAAAACGAAACCAACCAGCAAAAAACAACCGGCGTAGCTAATGAAACTCCTTTTGTAAAAGATGCTTTTCATGATGCCATTATTGATGGTACCAATATAAAAAAATTACGGGCTAAAAAAGAAGGCACTAAGTTTTCGCCGGTTTATAAATTATCGGTTAAAGGTGGCGAAACAAAAACTATTTATTGCAGGCTCACCAGCAGGGCTGATGACAAACCCTTTACCAATGGCTTCAAAAATTTATTTACTATTCGAAAAAAGGAAGCCGATGATTTTTACAAGACTATTCTGCCCGATAATATATCCGACGACCTGAGGAACATTCAGCGCAAAGCATTGGCAGGCATGTTATGGAGCAAACAATATTACCATTACGATGTGGAACGATGGCTCAATACAAGCGATGGCATTACGCCTGTAAATGATGGCAAAAAAACAGGCCGCAATAATGACTGGACACATTTAAAAAACCAGGATGTAATTGCTATGCCTGACAAGTGGGAGTATCCCTGGTATGCCGCATGGGACCTTGCTTTTCATTGTATCTCCCTGGTGATGGTAGACCCTGAATTTGCCAAAAACCAGTTGCTGCTAATGATGCGTGAATGGTACATGAAACCAGATGGACAATTACCTGCATACGAATGGAATTTCAGTGATGTTAATCCGCCGGTGCATGCTTGGTCGGCATTGGAAGTATATCGCATTGAAAAAGAAACCTGTGGCACGGGGGATATTAATTTTCTTAAAAAAGTATTTCAAAAATTGCTCATCAATTTTACCTGGTGGATCAACCGAAAAGACCGCAATGGCAATAACATTTTTGAAGGAGGCTTTTTGGGGCTTGATAATATTGGCGTTTTTAACCGTAGTCATAACCTAAGCGACGATATGCAACTGGAGCAAGCCGATGGCACCAGTTGGATGGGTATGTATGCGTTGAACATGATGGATATGGCGCTGGAAATAGCCAAACATGATATTGCGTTTGAAGACATGGCCACCAAATTTTTTGAGCATTTTGTATTGATTGCAGAAGCGCTCAATAGCCATAGCCTTTGGAATGAAGAAGATAAATTTTATTATGATGCCTTGCGTATAGCAGGTGCTGACCCCATGCCATTGCGTATACAAAGCATCGTAGGTTTAACCGGTTTGTTTGCAGTAAGCATAATGGATACCGAAGTATTTAAACGCCTGCCCGATTTTAAAAAACGCATTGAGTGGTTTGAAAATTACAGGCAAAAGAATGACCGTTTTTGGCCTAACGAAGAACATGGTGATGGGGAAGAAATATTGATTTCCCTGGTTAAAAAAGACAGGCTGATTCATTTGCTGAACCGTATGCTGAATGAAGACGAATTTTTATCAGACGGTGGCATCAGGGCACTTTCAAAATACCATGCAGCACATCCTTACTCGGTAACAATCCAGGGAACCAAATATGAAATTCAATACGATCCCGGTGACTCAACCAGCAACCTTTTTGGTGGCAACAGCAACTGGCGTGGCCCCGTGTGGATGCCCATCAACTATCTCATTATTCGCTCAATAAAAAAGTATGGCGAATTTTATGGCGACAACCTGAAAGTGGAATGTCCTGTGGGAACTGGCAATATGTTAAACCTGGTAGATGTTTCAAAAGTATTAACAGAAAGAATTGTGAGCCTGCTGGCGTTGAATGGAAAAGGCGAACGTAAATTAAACGGTGATCAAAACTGGTTTTATAAAAAACCGGGTAACGAAGAGCTGGTATTGTTTTACGAATATTTTCATGGTGATACCGGCAGGGGGTTAGGCGCAAGTCACCAAACAGGCTGGACCTCACTGGTGGCAGACCTAATAGGTGGTTGCGAAGTAAAAAAAGATGAATGGAAAGAAGGAACCGGCCATGAGATTTTTGTTGATGAAGATGAAGAGGACGACGTGTGATACTTTCTTTTTGTACAAATAAAAAATTATTTTTTACGCAGTTAATAGGAAGTGAGGCCAGCAATCAGACAGCCTGTAATAAGCTGTTTGGAATAATATACATACTTTACTGCGATTGAAATTTTGACTCTTTACCCGTTAACGTAAAAGCACCAAGGTTAATTAATATTAATTAACCTATCTGTTGATTCCTGTTTAATAAAAAAGTTGCTTTAACAAAAGCAACTTTTTTATTAAATTTCTTTTTTATAATTTTTAGTCTTCCACAGTCATCCAGTAATCCCTGGGATAAATTCTGTACAGTTTTGTATCAGCGCCATCTTTAGATTGTAAATATGTTTCATAGGCAGCCAGCTGCTTTTCGGCACCTATTACATAATTGCTTACGTTTTGCACATCCTTCATTTTAGCGCCGTAGCCCGGTAATATTTTTTCGTACACGGCATCTTTGCGTTTGTACACTTCATTCATCAGGCCGGGCATTTTACGCAGGCGCAATACGGCTTTTCTAAAATTGCTGATCACCGTTGGGGTAAGCCCATCTGTAATATCGGCAGCCATTGCTTCGCCCCTGGCTTCGTAATCAGCCGAGGAGCGGTTGGCACTTACTGCCAGTGAAAAAATGTATTCACTCATGGCGGGGTCGTTCGGTGTTTTCTTAATTTCATCAATCACAAAACTGAGCGTTTGCGGTAACAGCGGCGTACGTTCGGCATAATACCTAAAGCTACCTCCGGCAGGAGAGCAGCCCACACCAGTACTGTACGACAAGCCTGCACCGGTTGTTTTTGTATACACACTTTGTTTACCGCCACCGGCGAATAATTGCGCTGCCAAAAACTGTAGTAACTTTTCGCGGCTGGTATCGGCGTAGGTCAACAACTTAACAGCATTGATGAATACACCCGTAGATGAATTGGAATTAATAAGCCCGACGTACACAGGGTTTTCGGTAGTGGACAGTCTTTGTTTCAATCGTTCATCAATCATTTTTTTATTGGCGTAGTTTATCCGTGTAACGTTCTCTTTAGAAAGCCCGTCAAGCAGGCTGCTGATATTTTTTTGCAGTGCCACCTGCGAGGCACCCGAGCTGGTAATAAACATTCTTGCGTTGGCGGAATGCAACAGCGTCTTTCTTACTTCATTCAAATCAGCCAATGTTTTTTCGGGTGTTTGCAACAGATCATGTTTCATTTGTTTGCACAGGTATTTCCAGTCTGCAATAAGCGATGTATCGGGTAGATCGCCCATCACCTGGTCAAGGTCTTTAGCTGCTTCTGTAATTGTCTTTTTTGCGGTTGAATCCAGTGCGCCAAAGCCTCCTAAAATACGTTGCAATGGTTCTTCCATTACAACCATAATGGTATTAAACCCCTGTAATTTGGCAAGCAATAATTTTAAATTGTCTCTTGATCCTTTGGCAGCGCCCAGCATATCCAAATAAGCGGCGGCAGCATTTCTATCAGTGGGATTGCCTGCGTTCATCAGCATCCAGCGTAGGCGATGAATATTGTGCGATGCTGTTAAGAAGGACGATGTTGCCAGCAGCAAAGGGTTGTCCTGCCGGCGGTAGGCTGTAGCCGGATCATTCACCCATGCTTCTTCGGCATTCTGCATGGTTTTTCTTTTGTTGCTCAGCACCTGGTTAACAAGGTCACGCATACGGGAAATATTTTTCATTGTCCAGTTAGGGTTTTGTAACACATCATTCATCCATTGCACAGACCGTTGCGCTTCTACCACATTATTGCCTGCACCCTTTACCAATAACTCGGCCCTGCCCGTTCTAAAATTGGTACTGTAATTACAAGTTAAACTTAGTATCTGCTGCCGCTGTAACTGCATCATATCTTCATACGAAATGGCTTTACCTTCTTTTATAATACCGGTTTGCGTAAGTAATTCAGGCAGTATGGCCAGGTACACTAATTTATCTGTGGGTAAATTATCAAGGCGTAGAGCAAGGCCGGTTGTGGCACTCGTCATATTATTAAATGTAGATGCCAGCATCGGAATTTTATTTTGCAGCAGGCTGGTTTTATACTCAAGCTGATCGTCAAGAGGTGGGTTATCAATAAACCTGATTGAAGTTGACTGTGCTGCTTTTTCAAGCGCAAGCGTATTGGCATCATACGCTGCTTTGTATTTTTGAATAGCTTCCTGATCTCCTGTTACAGCATATGTTGTTTTTAAAATAGCTATTTCAGCAGCGGCCCTCAGTTTAGCGGCACTATCCTGCTGCGCCAGTAAGGTAGTATTGGCCTTGCTTACCACCACATAAGGCAATGAGGTAGTAAGCTTCCATTTAGTAAAATACGTACCCCAAAAATTTTTTCCACCGGCCAGTAATTTCTCAATTTCTTCAAACTGTGGTTTTAGAATGATTGATTTTTTAAAGTCTTTTATCTTAGTCATTTCGCTTACCTGCTGGTACCAGCTGTCGTAGGTATCCCTAAAGCCAAACTTAGGTGGTGTGTTGATGAATTTTGCAAGACTACGCTTGTTATCAGTAAGGCTGTTCTTAAACCGTTGATTAAATTCTGTTAGTTCTTCAGAACCATCTTCAAATGCCGCTATACGATTTAGTTCGGTCATTATTTTTTGAACCGCCATGGCAGCTTTTTCTTTGGTAAGATTTGCTGTAGCAACATCTGTAATACCAATAAACACAGGCTGACCGGCATTATTATCTGCGTAGGCAAACAAACCCTGTGCTCCAAGATCAATCTCTCTTGTTTTACCATCAATAAATTTTTTATAGAGGTTGGTACTGGCATCTCCTGCAAAAGTGCTCAGAAAATTATTCAGCATCAGTTCATCAGTAGCACTAAGGGTAAGCTGGGCTGGAAAAGTAAACATCATAATGCCGGGATCCTGCTCATTGGTGCTTGGATATTCTACCAATTGAACGGTGCCTTCGGGTGCAGCGTTAGGTGCAGGTATTTGATTGCTGTAAACTTTTTGTTCTTCCTTTGGCTGTAGCCTGTTGAGTAGCTCATCGGTTTTTTTCAGCACTGCGGCAAGTGGCATTGTTTTGGGTAAAGCCGTAATGGCACCCATATTGCCAAGGTGGTAATTAAGATCATGAAAATGTTTGATGTCTGCAGCATTGAGTATCCGTATATCATCAGGGTTACCTCCGGCATTGTAAGAAAGCGGGTGTGTAGTGCCATACAATAATCTTCCCATATGGTCGTACACCTGTGCATAGGGATTGTTCATTCCTGTTTTCATTTCATTGTACACAGAGCCCTTCTCTTCTATCTTTAATTGTTTTGTGGCCGCATCTTCTGCCACGCCCCAGTTGCACACTTCCCGGTGTACTTCTTCATCTGTATAATTGGGGTGCAGCAATGCATCAAGGTATTCTTCAAACAATTTATAAAAAACAGTTCCACCGGCAGCGGTATTAAAATTGTATGCCGTGTAAGCTTGCGAAGTAAAGGCATTTGAAAAGGCAAGCGACATCCCTTCGGTTGTATTCAGGTCACGCCCTTTATTGCCTTTTGTAATTAAAAGATGCTCCTGCGTATGCGGTTCGCCTTTATTTGAAAGTGGTAATGAGTTTACCCAAATAAATGTTTGTGGTACAGATTCTATCTGCAAAAGGTCTAATGTAAAACCCGTTTTATCATGCACAAAACGGCCTCCCATTGGCTGGCCTGCATCATTAAGGTATAATGCGGCAGCACTAAATCCATTTAGATGTTGTCCTTCCTTAAGGGTAGACAACGTGTTGCCTGCATTGGTCTGTGCCAACAATGGCGGGCAAACCAATAACAAAAAAATACTACTGGTTAAAATAAATAAACGAAGCTGCATAAAGGGTTATTTTAATTGAATTTTTAATTGATGCTAAATCTGCGAATGGTTTCAACTGCTTTGCAACGGAACGGTTGAAAGGGTTAATCCTGGTATTAGATTGAATGGATAATAAATGTAGCGAAAAGAAATAATAGCCTATTTATTTTATCAAAAAAAATGCGATTTCTTAAAGGTTTTATAATTACCTAAACTGATTAATCAGCAGTACAAAAACAGGCTAAATCTATTAAAGAAATTAATTTACCTTTCGGCGTGATGAGTACCATACAAAACCATGTGCATCAAAATAAATTAAGATGAAAAAGATACTTTTATTGCTTGCCTTTTTCAGCAAAGGCCTGCTGTTAATGGCGACAGAAATAAAATCTCCTAATGGCGAGCTGGTTTTAAATGTAATGGTGAAGGAGGGTGCACCTGTGTATTGGCTCACATATAAAAACAAGCCTGTGATCAAAGAGAGTAGGCTGGGTTTACAGTTAAAGAATGATCAGTCACTAATGGAAGGATTTGTAATCAGCAATAGTTTCATCACAAGCTTCGATGAAACATGGCAACCTGTGTGGGGTGAGGTAAAATCAATTCGAAATAATTACAATGAACTGGCAGTTACCTTAACGCAAACGGCAACACAACGCAGTATCATTGTACGTTTCAAACTTTTTAATGACGGGCTTGGCTTCCGGTATGAATTTCCGTTACAGGAAAAACTCAATTACTTTATCATTAAAGAAGAAAAAACGCAATTTGCCCTTGCAGGTGATCTCAAAGCATTTTGGTTACCCGGCGATTTTGATACGGAAGAATATAGCACAGTTACGTCAAAACTTTCTGAAGTAAGAGGTAAAATGAAAGCAGCAATAACGCCCAACTCCTCACAAACAACCTTCTCTGAAACTGGCTTACAAACTCCTTTGATGCTTAAAAGCGACGATGGGCTTTACATCAACATTCATGAAGCAGCGCTGCTTAATTACTCGGCATTATCGTTGAACCTGGATGATAAAAATTTCATACTGGAATCTTTTTTAACACCCGATGCTATTGGGGATAAAGGTTATTTACAAACGCCCTGTCAGTCGCCCTGGCGTACTATTGTGGTAAGCGATAAAGCAACTGATATTCTTGAATCGAAATTGATTTTAAATTTAAATGAACCAACAAAATTTACCGATGTATCGTGGATTAAACCTGTTAAGTATGTGGGTGTTTGGTGGGAGATGATTACCGGACGCAGCACCTGGGCATATAATAACCTCGGCAGTGTTAAAATTGATCAATTGGATTATTCCAAAACAACACCCAATGGCAAACATGGCGCCAACACAGCACATGTAAAAGAGTACATCGACTTTGCAGCCTTGCATGGATTAGATGCTGTTTTGGTGGAGGGCTGGAACATTGGCTGGGAAGATTGGTTCGGCAAATGGAAAGACAATGTATTTGATTTTGTAACACCCTACCCTGATTTTGATGTGCAGGAAATTCATCGCTATGCTGCAAGCAAAGGCATTAAAATGATTATGCACCACGAAACATCCGGAGCGGTGCCTAACTATGAGCGGCGCATGGATACTGCTTATCGCTTTATGGTAAATAATGGATACAATGCAGTGAAGAGTGGTTATGTAGGTGATATACTGCCAAGGGGTGAACACCACTATGGACAATTTATGGTGAATCATTATAACCATGCCATTACAAATGCGGCCGGTTATAAAATTATGGTGAATGCCCACGAGGCGGTGCACCCAACCGGCCTCTCCCGCACTTATCCAAATTTAATTGCCAATGAAGCTGCCCGTGGCACAGAATACGAAGCCTTTGGTGGCAGCAATCCTGATCACACCACCATATTACCTTTTACAAGACTGATGGGTGGCCCCATGGATTATACACCGGGTATTTTTGAAACACATGTTTCAAAAATTAATCCCGACAATCATTCGTTTGTACATTCTACGCTGGCACGTCAATTGGGTTTGTATGTAACCATGTACAGTCCGCTGCAAATGGCCGCAGATCTGCCAGAAAATTACAACCGCTTTTTAGATGCTTTTCAATTTATTAAAGATGTTGCCATTGATTGGGATGACACCAAAGTGCTGGAAGCAGAACCCGGCGACTACATCACCACAGCACGAAAAGCAAAAGGAACCAACAACTGGTTTATTGGCAATACCAGCGATGAGAATGGTCATCAATCAAATATAAAACTGAGCTTTTTAGATACCGGTAAAAAGTACAATGCTGTTATTTATGCAGACGCAGCAGATGCCCATTACCAAACCAATCCACAGGCCTACACCATTAAAAAAATGGTGGTGACCAATAAGAGTGTATTATCACTTAAAGCTGCACCGGGTGGAGGTTTTGCTGTTAGTATTATTGAAATAATCCCGGCTAAATAAATAATTTTTTAATAAAAAAGCAACCTGTATTCCACATCAATAATTTAGCTTAATGCCTGATAACGTAAATAATAAGACCGTAATCCTAACCACCATTGCACCATGGTTGTCTGTGAGAAACAGCCAGGCAGCAGTAGCATTTTACAAAGCTGCATTTGGTGCTACTGAAAGCTTCCGGCTTGAAGACCCTGATGGAGCACTTGTAGCAAGGCTTTCTATTGAAGGTGCCGAATTTTGGTTAAGTGATGAATCTCCCGAACATGGAAATTTTAGTCCTGCCACCGTAGGCGGCGGAACCGTTAGAATGATAGTAACGATAGCAGATCCAGAAACATTTTTTTCAAGGGCGTTGGAAGCTGGTGCAACCGAAGTATTCCCGGTAAGGGAGGATTATGGATGGAAACTGGGAAGACTTGTTGATCCTTTTGGTCACCACTGGGAAATTGGTCATCCTGTTGATGAGGGATAGATTGCATAATTAAAATATTATCTTTTTGCTCTGTCATATTGCACTGGCCAAACAATATCATCCCCCAATTCGTTGGCGGCATGTAATGGAAAATAAGGGTCCCGTAATAATTGGCGGGCCAGTATAATTACGTCAGCCTGCTGGTTATTTAATATTTGTTCGGCTTCCGTTACGCTGGTAATAAGCCCTACTGCACCTGTTAAAATGCACCAAGTCAGGCACATTTGCAAGGTAAATGCGGTTAAGCCAGAAAATTTTCTGACCCCTAAAAATTTATTCGGCAGCATATAATTTTTTAATTTTACAAAATGAATCTTAGTAAAAATAAATACAACCAGTTACTTGATAACATTGGTTCTACCCTTCAAAAGGCAAGAGAAAATGCTATCAAAGCAATCAACACTGAATTAGTGAAAGCTAATTGGGAAATTGGCAGATACATTGTTGAATTTGAACAGCAAGGGAAAGAACGGGCAGAATACGGGTCAGAATTATTGGTTTCTTTATCCAAAGATTTAAAAACAAAATTTGGCAAAGGATTCAGCCGTTCTAATCTGCAACTGATGCGGCTTTTCTATATCAAATACCCAAATTTCCAGACGGTGTTTGGAAAATCGGAGATTCGCCAGACACCGTCTGGCAAATCTGCAAAAAGCCAGACACTGTCTGGCATATTGCTAAGTTGGAGCCATTATGCTGAATTATTGACCGTTTCAGACGACTTGGCAAGGGCTTTCTACGAAAGGCAAACAATCAAAGAGAATTGGAGTTTCAGAGAAATGAAACGACAAATTAATTCTGCTTTGTTTCAACGCTTAGCTTTAAGCAAAGATAAAAAGGGAGTATTGGCTTTAGCAGACAAAGGACACGAATTAATTGTTGCTAAAGACGCTATTAAAGACCCCTACGTTTTTGAGTTTCTTGAATTGCCAAAAGATAAAATTTTAAAAGAAAGAGGGTTTGAAAAAAAGCTTGTTGATAACCTGCAAAGTTTTTTATTGGAACTTGGGAAAGGCTTTTCATTTGTAGCAAGACAATTTAAAATTACGGTTGACAATGAACACAATTATATTGACCTTGTTTTTTATCACCGCATACTTAAATGCTTTGTTCTCATAGACCTCAAAATAAGAAAAGTGAAACATCAAGACATTGGACAGATGAACCTTTATTTAAACTATTTTAAAGAAGAAGAAAATACAGAGGGAGACAATGAACCAATAGGGATTATCATTGCGGCAGACAAGCATGAATATACTGTAAAATATGCCACAGGCGGACTTGCCAATAAAATTTTTGTTTCAAAATATCAACTGTATTTGCCTGACAAAAAAGTGTTGGAAAACAAAGTAAAAGAAATAATTGACAGCGAGTAACATCGTTTGGACAGAATAAACGAAGTCTCTAATAGCCAACGCACCAAGGCAGGCACATTTGCAACGCACACAAAGCCGACACACAAAAGCTAACCTTGCAAATGAGCCTGCCTTGTTCCTACGCTTCTGGAATACACCCTGCTTCATTGGACAATGTATGCAGTTTGATACAGCTTACAGAAGGGCGAATGTACAACAGCTGTCTCGTCCCGAAACATTACCAACACTGCAAAATAAATCAATACCGTTTTGCTCTGTCATATTGCACCGGCCAAATAATATCATCATCCAATTCTTTGGCGGCATGTAATGGAAAATAAGGATCCCGTAATAACTGGCGGGCTAGTATAATTACGTCAGCCTGCTGGTTATTTAATATTTGTTCGGCTTCTGTTACACTGGTAATAAGCCCCACTGCACCTGTTAAAATACCCGTTTCTTTTTTTATTTTTTCTGCAAATTGTACCTGGTACATTGGGGCCAAAGGAATTTTTTGTTCCGATGAATTTCCTCCCGAAGAACAATCAATTAAGTCGACACCTTTATCTTTTAAAATGCGGGCCAGCACCACAGAGTCTTCTTCATTCCAGCCTTCAGCTACCCAATCGGTAGAAGAGATGCGAACAAACAATGGTACAGTTTCGCCAATGATGTTTCTGGTGTTGGTTACAATTTCAGTCAATAAACGAATTCGGTTTTCAAAACTGCCTCCATATTCATCCCTGCGCTGATTGCTGACGGGCGACATAAATTCATTAAGTAAATAGCCATGCGCCGCATGTATTTCAATCAGTTTAAAACCAGCTTTTAGTGCCCGTTCAGTGGCAGCAGAAAAATCGTTTTTCAATTTTTCAATATCTTCTATGGTCATTGCTTTGGGCAACGGCTCTCCATCGGTATGAGGAATAGCAGACGGGGCGACTGTTTGCCAGGCACCTTCTTCAGGCGTTAACGCTTTATTACCTTTCCATGGCACATGATGGCTGGCCTTACGCCCTGCATGCGCCAGTTGTATTGCAGGTACAGCACCCTGTGTTTCAATAAAAGCAGTTATCCGTTTAAGAAAATCGATGTGCTCTTTTTTCCAAATGCCAAGATCGCCGGGAGAAATTCTTCCTTCAGGAGAAACTGCCGTTGCTTCCATAATAATAAGTGCTGCACCGCCAACAGCACGGCTGCCGAGGTGCACCAGGTGCCAGTCTGTAGCAAAGCCATCAGTGGCCGAGTACTGGCACATGGGTGAAACAACGATCCTGTTTTTTAACTGCACATTTCTTATAGTAAGTGGTTGAAAAAGTAGCGACATATTTTTTGTTTAGGATGCAAATGTCTGATGATTTGCAGGGTAAAAAATGGTATTTATTTTACAATCACTGTTGTGTAAAATTTAAGTTTTAAAAACAAATTTTGAAGAATAAAGTTCACACAACGGATGACTAATTAAATTCTTTGAGCAAGATCCAAAAGTTTGTCCTCCTCTGCTACTGACCTTGTAGAAACGCCGTTTATTTTCGACCACCTGATTAAGCGGATTGCATCGCCAGAAATTTCGATTCCGGTGATGTTTCCGTCTTCAAAACAGCAGCAGCCTGTATTAAAATAACTGGGATTCATATTCCTGAAAGAATGATTTAAAAAATCGTATTCCCTTCTCCGCTTTGGTATTTCATTTTCAATGGTCGCAATGGCGGCGGCATCTTTTAATTCCTGCGCTTCTTCTAACCTCAAATACAGCCTTTCCAAATGTGTAAGGGAATTAAAAACAGGTTGGTGGGTATGCCCCGTAATCAGGATTACATTTTTTTGATCAATACTCCATTCATACATCATTTCATTATGCAACGTTTTTTTTTCATCGTTGGTAGAAGGGCTGTTGGTATTAATGTCTAAAATCGCCTGCAATGGTCCCCATATATAACTCACAAACCATTTGCTAAACCAGTTACCATCACTTTGTGCATCACCCTGGTGACCGTGGGTACAAAATATATCGATACTTTTTCCATTCAATTGCACCCTCAATACAATGCCTTCAAAAATCTTTATTTCTCTGCCGTAGATTTTTTTTATTTGTATTTGGGCAAAGGGATCATTCTTCCAATACAAATCGTGATTGCCAATTATTTTGCAGTACGTGTTACTGTCAACAAATAATTTTTCCTTTTCAAATACATCTGCATTGTGTTTTATTACACTAAAAACATTGTTCTCCCACAATTCCTCACTATCGCCAAGATTTACATAAAAGAAATTATTTTGATGGTAATAGTCAAGTGCAGCTTTGTAATTATCTGCTGCCACAGCAAAATCATCTGCGCCATTTCTTGCTCCTTTATGTTGGTCAGAAAAAATGATGATTGATCTGTTATGAGGATCAAAGCTAAACATGCTGCCACTTTTTTTACCGGGCTGGTCTACAGATTCTTCGTACAATTTAGATAAAGAAGCCATTACATTTTCTCTTTTAGGCGAAGAGGAAAATCTATCTGCTAACCAGGTTACCGGTCTTGCTAAAAAAAATTTAATTATGCGGCGAAAAAGTAAAATGATTGAATGCATGCAGCAACTGCTTAAGTGTATAGAATTATCAACAAAGTAAATATACTTACTTGCCTTATTTAAAAAGAAGTAATGGAGCTGCTATTTTTTAAAATATTTTCCAATGATTGGGAGTTGTGGCAGTTCCTTTTTTTCTGTATTTCCAATAAACCATAAATAAATGCTTACCAATATGGTTGCCACGACCAAACTAAAAATGGTGTTGCTCCAAATTGCCGTAATACCTTTGTGGGCAAAGAAAAGCAACACCACAATAACCATGTAAGCCAATAATTTTTTCCAGGCATATGGTATACGGTATTCTTTCTGGCCCCAAACAAAAGAGGCTACCATCATACTGCCATAACATAAAAAAGTTGCCCATGCACAAGCCATGTATCCGTAGGTTGGGATAAATAAATAATTTATACCCGTGGTAATAACAACACCGCCAATTGTGATCCATGCGCCGGCAGATGTTTTGTTACTGAGTTTGTACCATACACTTAAATTGTAGTAGATGCCGAGGAACATATTGGCCAGCAATAATATTGGCACTACTGACAAGCCAGACCAATATCTTGGCCCGATAAAATTTTTCCAGATGGGCATGTACAGGCTTACTGCCAGGAACATGATACAAATAATGATTACAAAAAATTTCATTACCCTGGCGAATATACGTTGAGGGTTTTGCCCATCAGCCTGTTTGAAAAAGAAGGGTTCGGCGCCCATGCGGAAAGCGTTTATAAACAGCGTGATGAGGATCGATATCTTGTAACAGGCACCGTAGATCCCTACTTGCGTCTCTCTTGACAATACATTGCCAGGCAGCCACCAACGCAGCATCAGCCTGTCAAAAACTTCATTCACCATGCCGCCCATGCCAACGATAATAAGCGGCATGGAGTAGATCATCATCTGCTTCCATAATTTGGCATCAAACTTAAACCTAACTTTTGCTATTTCGGATGACAGCAATAATAGCGTAACAATGGCCTGGATGAGATTAGCGAGCACCACATAATAAATCACGTGTCCTTTGGAATAGAAAAGACTAACCCAACTATCAGGGTCATTTTTTAATGCATTGAAACAATAACCGACAAAAAACCAAGTAAAAAATATATTGAATAAAATACCAACAATAATTACAAAGGCATATTTTCTGGGTCTCCCGTCCTGCCTTAATCTTGCCAAAGGAATTCGGCTCAACGCATCTACTGCTATTACTAAAATAGCCAGCTTAATTATTTCCGGATAATTGCCTAGCCCAATCACATTACCAAAAGTATTTCGGCTAATCCAAAGCAGTGTGGTGAAAAGTATAGTAGAAAAAAACAGCGAAAGAAATGACGTGCTGTAAATAGTTGCCTTGTTTTCTTCTTTGGAAGAAAAGCGAAAATAAGTTGTTTCGAAGCCGTAAGTAAAAATGATATTTAATAATGGAATGGCAGAATAAACCAATGCCTGAATGCCATAGTCAGCGGTGGTAATATTATCAGAATAGGTTAGATAAGGTGTAAGCAGGTTATTGATAAACCTGGCGGCAATAGAGCTAACCCCATACCACATTGTTTGAGACGCTAATTTTTTGATACTACTCAATGAGAAATTGTTTAGGGACAAATTTACTTGTATAAATTTTAATTACCCCTTTATAGAAATATTAAAATATGGTTCTTCATTGCATACTGTAAATAATCAATTATTATGCATCCTTATCTTTTTAAATATTTACAACAAATTCTTTTAATTTTATGGCCATAAGTAAAGTGCCTCTTAATCATATTTTACCATAACCTTATAAATGACGACATGAAAAAAATTTACCTTTTAGTAATTGCATTTGCGGCAACTACCAGTGTATTTGCTCAGGCAAGAAATGCAACAGCACAATACCAGGGAAGCAAACAACCCGCTATTGAATTTGATGTTCCTTTTCCAGAAAAGACAGTTAATAAATCGATTGATAACTATTTTGAGAATAAAGGCTATAAAGGAAAAGATGCCAGTGGATATTTAACATACAAAGGAGTACGGCTGCCGGAATTAGGCCCAGATTATTACGATTTGTATTTTAAAACTGATAAAAAAAGCAGAAAAGAAAAAGATGCTACTACTGTTACGATGCTGATATCTGCTGGCTATGGTAAATTTATTGGAGATACAACTGATGCAAATGTATTCAGTAATGCAAAAAAATATCTTGATGGATTAACAGAAAGAGTAGCGGGGTACGATCTTGAGCAACAAATAGGAGCACAGGATGAAGTTGTAAAAAAAGTTTCTAAAGATAGTTTGATGCTTAGTACAGCAGCCGGTGAATTACAGAAGAAAAAAACTAAAATTGAAACTGATATTGAAGAAAATTTAAAAACACAGGCTACTCTAAAAGCTGAATTAGATAAACAACGGCTAATATTACAAACGTTAAAGGATAAACGTAAACAATAAAGATTTATATAATTCGTTCTATAAATGCAATCTAACTAATTGCACTTATTTTTTACCCTGTAAACAACGCAACCTGTTATATGAAAATCTGGAGATACTCTTTGTGGTTAAGTGTTTTTTCCTGTTGTTTGTTGTGTGTTATTTTTTTAGCACCTCAATCCTATAGCGTTTTTATCTATACTAAATTCAGGATAGATGCAGGCGTACTTTTCCCTGTTTTACTTGTTAGCTGGACCACGGCTTTATTTGGATTTTTATTAAATAATATTTTTATAGACAGAACTATTACGGATACAAAAATCCAAATGTCATCCTTTATGAAGGGCCTTCCATCTTTATTAGGCATACCTTCTTTTTTATCTTTCGTGTGGTTTATTTTTCGTTGGTATAAAGGCGATCCTCACCGCTAACAGAATTGTTAATCAATTAATAAAACAAAAAAACTGTTGCATTTAATGGCTACAGTTTAACTTTCATCCTGCTTTGTTTTATCTCTCCAGCTTTCTTTTTGGTAGTAATTCTTTTTTCCTTTGCGGCTTTACCGGGCTTTGTGGGTTTTCTCTTTTTTGCAACAATAAGCGCTTTACTTACCAGCTCATTCATTTTTTTAATTACCATTAATTTATTACCCAATTGGCTGCGGTCAACCTGACTTTTTACGAGCAGGTTTCCATCAGCATTTATCTTATTGATCAATTTAGCCGTAATGAGTTTTTTTTGATCTTCATTAAACAATGTTGAATTTTCTATATTCCAATACCCCTCAACCATGCTTTCCACTTTGTTTACATTTTGACCTCCCTTACCACCACTGCGTGCAGTTTTAAATTTTATTTCTGTTGTAATATCCATTTTCAAATTTACCTTTTTTATTTAAATTGCCTTAAACAACCATAAAGCCGGTATCATTTTTCAGGAGCTATATTACTAGGGAGAATTGTAAAATTAATGTTCTTGTTTCGCTGCTGGCTGAATATAATTAGGAGGTGCAAAACGTGTATCTTTTAGCAAATCCTCATCTCTTAAAGTATATAAAAAAGAAAGAAGATCTATTCTTTCCTGTTCAGATATAATAAGCCTTTTTTTTAATAAGGTATCTAATGTTGCTTGTGTTGTATCAATCCCTTTGCGGTAATGGTCTATAACTTTGCTTAGGCTAAACATACGTCCATCATGCATATACGGAATAGTGATGCTACAGTTTCTTAAACTGGGAACTTTAAATTTATACAAATCGGTAAGGTTGCCTGTGATAGACATTCGCCCGCTATCCGGTAATTTACTATTGACTATAAGACCATTATTACGAAAAGAATTATCTGTAAACAAAGGTTCCTTGTGGCAAGTATTACATTTATCTAAAAATATTTTATATCCTAATTTTTCACTAATGGTAAAATTGTCTTCCCCTCTTTTTACTTTATCATACCTGCTGTTATAAGATTGTATGCTGCCGGTAAATTGTGCCAGCGCTTTTAGCATATGTTGACTGTTGATGACACCATCTTTAAATGCAGCTTTAAACAGGCTAACATAGGCCGTATCTTTTTTTAATTTTTGTAACACATTGGGTAATGTTTCTGCCATCTCATTTAGATTGGTAAGTGGGGCCAAGGGCTGTACCTCAAGGTGGTTAACACCTCCATCCCAATGCATTTCTTTTTGCCAGGCAAGATTGAATAAGCCCGGGGCATTTCTTTTAGTTAAGTTGTTATTAAAGCCATGGCTAAAATCATGTCCATAAGTAGAAAATGCAGCAAACTGCTGGTGGCAACCGGAACAGGGAAAATTTCCATCTTTGCTCAAACGTCCATCATAAAATAATTTTCGGCCTAACACAAAACCTTCTTCTGTAAGTGGGTTAGTTGCAAAAATATCAGTGGTAGGTTTTGGCCAGCCCCTTGGTATAAATAATTTTAAATAAGTAAGTTTATGGGGCGGCTCATTATAAATAAAGGCAGAAGCCATTACAACAATTAACAGTAATGATATAATGATTTTTATTTTCAACATCTGTAATGCCCTTTTTAGGGATGAATAACTTTTAATATCTCAAACGCTTTTGAATAATTATCCGCAATGCCAGCTGCCAAAATACCAGGAGTAGTGCAAATGGGGGTCTCACTAATTTTCAATTCATGCACTGCATTCCATATTTTACTCAAATCTGTATGCACAATTATTTCGGTTATGCTATTTTTATCTAATAAAACTGCACTGCTTTCTATATTTAATTCAACCCTGCGCAAAACACTATTTGCCCCTGAAAAGCCCCCAATGTGATATTCTATTTTATTTTTAACAACTGCTGAACCGGCCGAGTGGCCTTCGAGTTTAAACATTACATAACCACTGTTCCATGTCCAAAACATTCCGTTCAGCGGATCCAGCGCATCAGTTTGGGCTCCGCTTACATTCTTTAAACTATCTACACCAATTAAAAAAGAAAGTGTTTTATAAGTGCCGGGCGAGGCCATAAACGAAAAGCTTTTTGAAGCCAAATCCTCTTCATTGATCAAATGATAACTATTTTTTTCAGCTGCTATTTTTTTTTCGGCTGTTTGCAGTTGTACATTGCTGATGTAATATTTTAAAGCATTGATATTAAAAGTTTCATTCCAGCAATTGGTATAGTTGCCGGAGTCCAATACAACAGGAATACTATTTATGGTATTGATGAAAGAAATTTTTATAGGGACATTTGCCTGGTTGTTTACCTGGCACGCTGCATCCAATGAATTAAAGAAGGGTATAAAAAAAGATACAATTCCAAACAAAACATTCACTTTCATAGCTTCGAATTTACCTTATTTCCTTAAATGATAAGGTGTTAAATTATTGATTTGCCTATCTTTATTTATTAAGACTAAAAAATTTTACATTTGCAGGTAACGAATAAAGAGTTGATGTTAAAAGGAATATATCATTCATTAACGGAGCGTAAGCGTCTGGGCAAAAAATCATTTGCTGTTTTAATTGATCCGGATAAGGTCAATGATGACAATTTGGAGCAACTGATAGCATTGGCAGTAAGTGCAAGGGTTGACTATTTTTTAGTTGGCGGCAGCCTTGTAATTTCCAATTACCTGGATGAATGTTTGCAATTGATAAAAAGAAAATGTGTTATTCCTACGGTACTATTTCCGGGCAGTCCTTCGCAGGTTAGTAAGTATGCAGATGCATTACTATATCTCTCTTTAATAAGCGGCCGCAATCCGGAATTATTGATTGGTCAACATGTTGTATCAGCGCCGATTGTTAAAAAAAGTGGCCTCGAAATAATGTCAACCGGTTACATGGTGGTTGATGGCGGAGCCCCGACTACAGTTTCTTATATTTCAAATGCAAACCCCTTACCGGCAGATAAAAATGAAATTGCAGTATGTACCGCAATGGCAGGAGAAATGTTGGGCATGGGGCTAATTTATATGGATGCGGGCAGTGGTGCCAAGCAACCGATTTCCGAAAGCATGATAGAAAAAGTGGCACAGGCTATTGAAGTGCCATTGATTATTGGCGGCGGGATTACTGAACCTGAAAAAGCCTATCTAAACTGCAAAGCCGGCGCCGATGTAATTGTTGTAGGTAATGCAATTGAAAAAGATGCATCCCTTATAAAAGAAATGTCTGCAGCAGTGCATAGTGTAGGAATTCAAATAGTATAAGGGCTTTTAATGATGAAATTACTGATGTAGTAGTTAGTGTAAACGTAATTTTAAATGCAGCTATTCCTGCTATTTTTTAAAATAATAGCGGATGCCTGCACCTAAATTAGCTGCTTCAAAATAAGTAGGCCCTGAACCACCATGTGGACTAGAATTAGTAAACTTATCAGCATCTATTAATAATTCTAATTGGGGCTTTAACCTGTAATTAAAAGTACATCCTGCATTAATGCCAAATACCTTTGTTTTGCTTAAACTAAAATCTACTTCTCCTCCAGTTAATCTGTCATTTGTAAACCCTGCCGAATATAGCCCTATGGATGTGTTAGAAGAACTACAATAGTTATAGCCAATTTTAGGGGAGAAGCTAAATTTTGCTCCTTTTTTAAAATGGACTTTGTAAGAAACAGCAAAGTTTATTATTTCTGCATTTACCTGAGTGTAAATGGCTTTGCCTGCAAAGAAATCAGCTCGGCTAATACCAATGAACCTGTTAACAAAAGTAGGGTCATCTATATAACTGTTGGGTGTATTATTTAAATCACCCGGCATATTGCCACTATGGGTATGCCAGTAAAAGATATTAACTGATAAATTTTGATAGAGATTATACTCGGCCCCCATTTTAATATAAAAACCTTTATAGGTATAAAAGTATGGATTGACATTATAACCAGAGGCAGCAAATAAATTTAGTTTACTAAATTTATTAATTTGGCAAAAAGAAATTCTTGATATTAATAGCAAGACAATAAGTATAAAATATTTAGTTTTCATAATATTTTTTTAAAAGAAGATCGATTGTTTTAATCGATCTTCTTTTAAGTGAAATGTTTAATAACAAATGTAATCTTTAAAATAATAGCGCACATAGCCACATTGTCTTACAGTATATGGAACTGTTTCGCCAGCTTGTGTTGCCACACCTAAGCCAAAGGCATCACCCACCACATGTGATAACATATCCCTTCTGGTTATATAATCTGTACCTGTTGACCAGTAATGTGCATCAAATTTTAAATTGCCAGTTATATTAATACCTGCATTAAATGATGGTTTAAATCTTCGTTGTGCAGTATCGTATTGTACGCCAGCATTAATTGTATAACCAACATTAACAACTGTTCCTTTAAGCCATCCTGCTTTACCTGAAAAACACATAGCATTATTATACCTTATCAGCCTCCAATCTCCACTCCAAATTTCTCCATAATCTTTCCACCAACCTTTTCTAACATATTTTCTTTTAATTGGAAAGTCAGGTCTAATAAGCCTATTTGTGTCTTTAACTGCTAGGCTTCCATCTGTTGGGTTTACATCTAACTTTACAGGGATTGTATAAGCCTGTCCTAATGAAAGGTAATTTGAACCACCCACCCAACTTCTAATATTTTGCATTAATCTAATTTTGGGCATTGAGCAAGAGATTACATACCTGTCATCAACTGAATCTGAAAGCGTATTGTAAGTTAAATTTGTACATGTTGCAGCAGGTGGTGGCGGTGTTGATGTAGCTACTCTCACATAAGCAGGATCGCCGAAATTTAGAACATATATGGCGTGGTTGTAAGCACTATCTTCATTTGCCATAAAAGTGCCAAATGGAATAGTTTGAGAGCTACCATCCGGCATTACTATAGTTTTAAAAGTCTTATATCCCGTTAACACATTTTGTGAATCCAGCGGATAGTATGTAAAATATGGTGCCCTTGTATCAGTCGTAAAATTATCCGAATATGGAAAATAAATTTGCACACTTTCACTAGTCATAAAAACTTCTGCTGAATCAATATTAAGTGCTGGTGGAAGAGCACTTGCATCTGTGCGATTAGCACCTAAATTAAGCCTTGATGCATTACTTTTTCCAAGTATTCTATTTGTAATAACATCATATTTTTCGGAATTATAATATTTTCTACTTATAAAAAGTGCTAAATATTTTTCCTTAAATACTTTTGAGAACGATTTACAAACTGCTGCATCTGCAACAATCTCTTTCATAGAAATTGCTTCATCATCATTACTATCTTTAGCAACTCTATCAAGTACTGCCCGCTTATATGCAAAAGCAATACTTGTATCTGTCATAACTGTTCCGGTAATCATTGTAGCTTGTTCTAACCGTAGTTTTAAATCTTCATCTGCTGTTTCTGTAGTCAGTAGATCTTTGGGTCTGTTGACTTCTTTTTGGCAGGACTGAAAAAATAAACAAGAAGCCAGCCCGACCAAAACGATCGTTAATTTTTGGGGATACATAATTTTTAGTTTTGTTTTCACTTTACGTAAGTAATACCGCCTTACTAGTATTTTATTACACGATTTTTCAGGAAGTTTACCGTGGGTACAGATATTTACCTATACAAGGTTAGATAAAATTGTGCGTTATTTTTTTTACTTAACCGATAGAAAAATATTTATTAATCACAAAATTATTTTATGCTCCGGTTCTTCATTTTTTTGAAACCCAATATCACAAAGACTTTCAGGGATGGTTTTTAAAAAATAAGAGAAAGACCAATATTCTATAAAATATTATTTTCATAGAATTACTAAGAATTTATTAGATTAGCTTTTATAAAATAATTAAAGATGAAAACTGAAAAAGATATAATGGATTTTCAATTAAAGGTTGGTGAGAATATAGAACATTTTCGTAACCTTAGAAAGTTAAATACAAAACAGATAGCAGCAGCACTCAACATAGGCGAAGTCTCCTATCGTAATATTGAAAGGGGGATAAGCGAATTAACCTTATCGAAGATGTTGAAAATAGCAAATATTTTAAAGGTAAACTACGCACAAATTCTGGAGTTCGACAGCAGCATGGTTTTCAATAACAATGGCACTGCTAATGTATTTGCCCATACTAATAACCAAATGGAAGATGGTTACAAATTGTGTATTCAACAATATAAAGAAGAAAATACCTTTTTGAAAAATCAACTGAAAAAAAACATAAAATAATAAAGCAATTGCTATTGCCACATTCCAGCTAAATATACGTGGTAATTGTATTCATCTGTTAACCTGGTAATAAAAAATATTGCAGTAATTACAAGCTCATCATTTCTTTAAACTTTACTGCCTGCCTTCTGCTTACTTCTACTTTTTCGCCACCTCTCAGTTCCAATAATAATCCGCCATTAAAGTATGGTTCTATTTTTTCTATCATACGCATATTTACTATGTGCTTACGGTTGGCACGAAAAAATATTTTTTCGTCCAGCCGCTCTTCCAGTGCATTTAAGGATTTTAAAATAAGTGGTTTATTGCCTGCAAAAAATACTTTGGCATAGTTGCCAACACTTTCAAACAAACGCACTTCTGATAACTTAACAAACCAGCAGCGCTCTCCGTCTTTTACAAAAACCTGGTCGTTTTCTGTAAGCAATCCCCTGTTAAATGCTTGTTGTGCGGCGAGTTCTTTTTCTTCGGCCTGCTGTAATTTTTGCAATGCATCTGCCAAACGTTTTGGCTCTATCGGCTTCATTAAATAATCCAATGCATTTACTTCAAAAGCCTTCAACGCATACTCGTCGTAGGCAGTTGTAAAAATTACATGTGGCGCTTTATCCAATTCCAGCAACATATCAAAGCCTGTTTTGCCAGGCATTTGAATATCTAAAAAAATAAGGTCTGGACTAAGGGCATCAATCTTCTCTATACCTTCAGTGGCATTCGCAGCTTCGTCTATTACTTCCACATCCGGAAATTCAAGCAATAATTTTTTTAATTCATTTCTTGCCAGCCGTTCATCATCAATAATAATCGCTCTTTGCATACAATTGTTTTGTTAGTTTATAAAGCAGCAACTGGCATGGTTATCCTGGATTCCACCATTTCCAAATTTATATTTTTAATTTCAAAAGTGGCCTTGCCCTGGTATAGCAAATTAAGCCTGTACTGCGTACTAATTACGCCAAATCCTTCACCATTTACATAGCTGTTTAGCTGCCCTGAGTTTTGCACAACCAGTTCATGGTGGTCGTTTACAAAGTCAGAAATAACCTTTATTGTGCCCCCATTTATTTTTTTACTGATGCCGTGTTTAATTGCATTTTCAACCAGGGTTTGTAACATCATTGGGGGAACAGGCTGTCCTAATGTATCTTCATCAATGTCCATTTCAATGGTAAGGCGCTCTTCAAAACGCATTTTTTCCAAAGCCAGGTAATCTTTTACAATATTCAGTTCCCTTTCTAAGGGAACTGTTTCTAATTTTTCTGCTTGCATACTGCTTCGCAAAATATTACTTAATTCTGTGATGGCGGTTCTTGCACGGGTTGGGTTTTCATCTACCAATGCACGTATGCTGTTTAATGCATTAAAAATAAAATGAGGATTAATATGAGATTTAATTGTTTTAAGTTCCAGTTCCTTTACTACGGCTTGTAATTTTAACGTATCAACTTCTTGCTTAAGGTTGCGCTCCACATAGTGATAGGTGTAATAGATAAGGTTCCATATAAAGAGCAGAAAGAAGTTATTTATAACAGTTCTTGTTATTTCATTGGCCAAAGAAATTTTTGGTCCGCCGGTATCTCGCAGGTTTAACGCTTTTTCAATTGCTACATCTGCAAATCCATACACAACGGAAAATACCAGGGTTAAAAGAATGAATAATATTATTTGAGTCTCTAATCGTTTTTCCAATACTTTATATTCTCTAATTGTCATCCGCATAATGTGGGTAATTAAAATACCCAACACTACGCTTATAAGAATTAATATAAAGAAATGATCAACTTTTCTAACAGATAAGGTTAAATAAAAAAAGGTAGAAGTTGCCATGCTTGCACCCCATCCTGTAAGTTGACAAATCCAGTATCTAGATATCTTCTTTAACATAAGGGCACAAACATACAAATTAGCAGAATGTAACAGCAGGCAGTTTTTTATTAATGGTGAAATGCAGTTGTAAGAGGTTATTTGAACAACAATATTATAATCAATAAACTGTAGCGACTTCTTGTTCTATTTATTATTTTTTTTGTAACCTTGTATGATTATTAATGCTATGCATTTGTAAACAATTTCTTAAATAATAAAACAAATAATTATGTCACACAATTTAGAGGAAGAAACGGTAGAAAATGCTGGAAATGGATTAAAATGGTTATTGCCTTTGTTGCTATTGGTTTTGGTATCAGCAGCAGCCTGGTATTTAATGGGGAGCGGTTCGGGTACAACTACCGAACAACCGGCAGTTGTTGCTAAAGAACCGGCGGAGAAAACTGAAAGCCAATCTGTAACCACACCGGCTGTTGCCGGTGCTGTTGATACAAGCGGTAATTATATTTACGATCTTGGTAAGATTATCAGTATCGATTTGCCAAATGGTGCTGGCAAACTGGATGTGGGCGAAAATTCTACAGAAAACAGGCTATTTAAATTTTTATCGGATGCTGCTGCAACTATTGATACAGTGAAAGGTAACTGGTTTGAATTTACCAATGTAAGATTTAATACAGGTGGGGCCAAGGTGGATTCAGCTTCAACAGCACAGCTAAAAAATATTGTTTCTATTAGCAAAGCATTTCCCGTTGCTACTTTTAAACTGGGCGGTTATACAGATAATACAGGAGATTCTGTTGCCAATGTATCCTTATCTCAAAAACGTTCTGAAGCTGTTGTGGCTGAATTAAAAAAATTAGGTGCCAGTGTTAAAGCTATTACGGATGCAAAAGGTTATGGTCCACAATATCCAATTGGTGACAATACTACCGCTGAAGGAAAAGCACAAAACCGCAGGGTTGCAATCAATGTAAAATCTAAATAAAGTTTAATCAAAATAAGGTTCTTTTAAAATACCCCTTTGCTATTCGGTGGAGTGGTATTTTTATTTGTAATTAAATGATTATTCAGTTCATTGCATTATTGATTATTTTTACAACATGGCAAACCCGAATTTAAATACGGATGGCGAATCGTTAAGCCCGGCAGAAAAAGATTTTGAGAACAACATTCGCCCCAGCGAAATGGCTGATTTTTCGGGTCAGCCACAGACCATTGAAAACCTGCGCATTTTTATAAAGGCAGCTAAAATAAGAGGAGAGGCGCTGGATCATATTTTATTTCATGGTCCGCCAGGATTAGGTAAAACTACATTAAGCAGAATTGTTGCCAATGAATTAGGGGTTAACATCAAAGAAACCAGCGGACCAGTTATTGAAAAGCCAGGTGACCTTGCCGGTCTGTTGACCAATTTAGAACCCAATGATGTTTTATTTATTGATGAAATACACCGGCTTAGTAATGTAGTGGAAGAATACCTGTATGCAGCCATGGAAGATTACCGCATTGATATTATGATTGACAGTGGCCCTAACGCCAGAAGCGTACAGATTAACCTGAACCCTTTTACATTGATTGGCGCTACAACCAGAAGCGGTTTGTTGACGGCCCCTCTTTTATCCCGTTTTGGTATAAAATCAAGATTGGAATATTACAATGCTGCAACACTTCAAAAGATAATACTTCGTTCTTCAGGAATATTAAATACTATTATCAGTACTGCGGCGGCAGATGAAATTGCGAGACGCAGTCGCGGCACACCGCGTATTGCGAACGGCCTTTTGAGAAGAGTAAGAGATTTTGCACAGGTATTAAACGACGGTGAAATTGATATTGGGATTACCCAGCATTCTTTAAAAGCATTGAATGTAGATGAACACGGGCTAGATGAAATGGATAACCGCATTTTAAATGCCATCATTGATAAATTTAAAGGTGGCCCGGTTGGTATTACTACCATCGCTACTGCCGTTGGTGAAGAACCCGGCACATTGGAAGAAGTGTATGAACCATTTTTAATTCAAGAAGGATTTTTACAACGTACGGCGAGGGGCAGAGAAGCCACTGCAAAAGCTTACCAGCATTTGGGCAAAGTTGCTCCCAATAGTGGCACTTTATTTTCCTGATTTTTTAAAGCTGTAAAGTAAAATATCTGTTTTTGCTTGGAGATAATAGAAAACAAATATGAATTCATTACTGAATTGATATTCATCTATTTAATAATCTATTAATTATTTAAATCTATATTTTAAAACACACAAAATTTCCTAAAATAGTTATTCAAAAACTTGTATTATATTATATAAGCCCCTATCTTCGTTTCGGTTTTTCATAGGATATTGGATTTTAAAGCGGGACTAGATTTCTATCTTGGTCCCTTTTTTTATTTTTGCATTTCCCCTTCCTTATTGAAATAGATTTTTTTTTCAGCTTGTAAGTAGTCTGTTACTTTCCAAAATTTCTCCTTCCTTACACCTGCTAATTTTTTCATTAGTTCATCAGGCAGTAATGGTTTTTCAGCCAGGTGTTGAAATATTTTCGCTGCAATATTTTCAAACTCTTCAATGCTAATTACTACATCATTTTGATTAATGCAGTTATCGCATATACCACATTTTTTTATTGTAAGGTCATTAAAATAAGAAGCGATCAATTGGCTTCTGCAGGTATTAGTTTGTTGGATATATTTATAAATAGATTCTATACGTTTTTCGAAATTTTGTTTGCGTTGTAAATAATCGGTTAGATTAATTACAAAACTATCAGCGTACATTCTGTTTTGCAAAAGTGTGATTTGCGGTTTGTCTTTTCTGGGAGAATACTCAACAATTCCCAGTTTATTGAGTTGCTGTAATTCTTTGATTAATTCGGGTAATTTTTTTTGAATAAATTTTGCCAATTGTGTTTCATAAATAGTGGCAGGAAAATCGAAAATACCCTCGTACGAGCGCAGCAAACCTTTAATTACTGCTTCCAGTTGCGGGTACTGATTTTCAAAGTCATTCAATTGATCTTTATAGCAATTAAATACCAATGTTGAAGGTTTAAAAAAGACTTCGTTATACCTAATTATTTCTTCCTGCTCCAATGTTTTAATTGCATAGGTGGCAGTAAGAATATTTATTTTAAATGCAGTTGTAAAAGCAGCTAAATCAACATCGAAACTAATTCCTTCTCCGCTGCCTGCAGCAATTTGCAGGTAATTCATGATGGCCGTGTACACTTTTTTAATCTCTTCTTTGGCAGGATATCGGATACCGGATTGTAATTTAAGATCTTCTAACTCCTTACTATTGTACAATAAAACTGCATAAGCTCTTTTCCCATCCCGGCCAGCCCGGCCAGCTTCCTGATAATAATTTTCCAAACAATCAGGCACATCATAATGTATAACCACCCGTACATTTGGTTTATCTATACCCATACCAAAAGCATTGGTACAAGCCATCACCCTTGTGGTATTATTTATCCAGTCTTCCTGGCGCTTATTTCTCTCTTCGGTTGTTAAACCTGCATGGTAGTAACTGGCATTAATTTTATTGAGTAATAGCAGATCGGCAATATCTTTTGTATGCCTCCGGCTTTTGCAATAAACAATGGCACTCCCTTTTACATTGTTCAATATTTCTAACAATTTATTTTGTTTACCGGTAACATTAAAAACACTGTAAGAAAGATTGGGCCGTTCAAAGGATTGCTGAAAACGCTGTTGTTTTTTTGAAAAAATTAATTTTTCACAAATATCATTTTGAACAGTCACGGTAGCGGAAGCCGTTAAAGCCAGGATAGGAGTTTGTTGCAGGTATTCACGTAATTGGGCAATGCGTATGTAAGGTGGTCTAAAATCATAACCCCATTGAGAAATACAATGTGCCTCATCTACGGCAATGAGGTTGATGTTCATAGCAGGTAAGTACTCTAAAAATAAATTAGTTTCCAGCCGCTCAGGTGAAACATACAAAAATTTATAATTGCCATGAACCGCATTTTGCAAGGTTTTTTTTACTTCTAAAAAACTCATGCCTGAAAAAATAGATAATGCGGGAATACCTTTGGTTTTTAAATTTTGTACCTGGTCTTTCATTAAAGCAATCAGCGGACTGATTACAAGGCACAATCCATCTTTTGCTAAAGCGGGTACCTGAAAGCAAATAGATTTACCTCCACCAGTGGGGAGTAAAGCTAATGTATCATTTCCCCGCAACACTGCATTAATGATATCTTCCTGCAATGGCCGGAAAGTATCATATCCCCAGTATTCCTTTAGTATTTCGTGTATTGTCAAAAGAAAGTAATTATGGCTTGAAATTAAACCACTTTCCTGTAATTGAGCCTGATAGAATTAATGGCCAGTACCACATCGCTAAAACCCATTGCCAATGCGGCTACCCCGGGGTGCAATAACCCAACTGCGGCAATTGGTATGGCAACAATATTATAAATAAATGCCCAAAAAAGATTTTGCTTTATGGTGGCGAAAGTATGTTTTCCCAAACCCAATGCCAAAGGCAAGTGTTGAATCCCTTTGTTCATTAAAACAACCTGTGCAGTCTGCATTGCCAATTGAGAAGCATCACTCATTGAAATTCCAATGGTTGCTTTGGCCAATGCGGGCGCATCATTTATACCATCTCCAACCATTGCAGTGGGATTGGCTTTATTTAATTGTTCAATGACTATTAATTTTTCTTCCGGTTTTTGTTGAGCAAATACCTGGTCTATCCCTACTGCATCAGCAACTTTTTTACATCTTTCCAAACTGTCACCACTCAATAAAATGGTTTTGATATTTATTGAATGCAGATAGCTAATAACCTGTTTTGATTCTTCTCTTATTTCATCTGCAAGATCAAGCCAGCCGATTGATTCATTATTTTTTATCAGATAAGCTGTGTGCGCCCCTTTGTTATTAGTTGATGCCCCGGTGTTATTATTGCCTAACTGATAAATATTTCCGTCAGCATCTTCTCCCTTCATTCCAATGCCTTTTATTTCCTCAATTTTTTTCCAGGCGATACTATTATTTATTTTCCAGTTAGTAGAAATTACTTTTGCTATGGGATGATTGGAATATTTTTCCAATGAAAAAACGATGCGCTTAAATTCATCTTCCGGCATCGTGCCAGCGTCAAACCCAGAAATAGTAAATTCTCCTTTAGTAAGGGTGCCAGTTTTATCAAACACCACCGTTTTAATACCCTTAAATAATTCTAAACTTTTTGCATTTCGAAACAGGATGCCATTTTTGGCTGCACGCCCCAAGCCAACAGCTATTGCCGCAGGTGTTGCCAGCCCCATGGCGCATGGACAACTAATAACCAATACTGCAATGCTTCTCATTAAAGAGCTTGTAGCATCAATATCAGCTACAAAATAATTTAACAAAAAAGTAAGTACCGATATACCTAATACTACAGGAACAAACACAGCACTTATTTTATCTGCTAATTGTTGAATGGGTGGCTTTTCGCCTTGTGCTTGTTTCACAAGATTTAAAATATTACTCAGCACTGTGTCTTTGCCGGTAGCTGTTACCTGTGCTTTTACAGTACCGTCAGTTAAAAGGCTTCCACCAATTAGTGCATCTTTTTTTTGTTTGTGTACGGGGTTGCTTTCTCCGGTTAGCAATGCTTCATTTACATGTGCATCACCCCATAATATTTTACAATCCATCGGTACCTGCTCACCTGTTTTAATCAAGATAAGGTCACCTGTACGCAGTTGTGTATTTTCTACCGGAAAAATATTTTCTTTATGCTCGTCATCAAAAGCGATCATATTGGCCATTACCTTTTGCTGCGCAGCTAATTTGTTTAATTCCTTTTGGGTTGTAGATACAGATTTATGCTCAACCCATTCTCCAAGGAATACAAGGGTAATAATGGTGGCAGTAGTTTCATAAAATACATAATCCATTCCAAAATTGCCCACTGTGCCAATAAGGCTATATACAAATGCAGCAGTAGCACCAATGGCAATTAATACATTCATATTAGGGATACCGCCACGTAAACTTTTAATGGCACTTACTCCAAAATATCCCATACCAACCATGTAAACGGGCAAACAAATTGCAAGTTGTATCCAGGGGTTCATTAAAAAATGGATATGCCATGGCAGCATATGCAGCATCAACACTGCTGTAAAGGGTAAACAAAATAAAAATCTTTGTAAATGATTGGTGAAAATTTTAGTGGGAGGTTTGCTGATTGCAACTTTTGTTTCATTTACAACACTATATCCCAAACCAGTAATGCCTTTGGCTAATTGTTCTTTGGATTTACCTTCATTCAAATCAAAAGTAACTTCACCACCTATGAAGTTTACCTTTACATTTTTAAGTCCTTCCTTATTTAGGTATTTCGAAATAGTGAGCGCACAATTGGTACAGTCCATTCCCTCAACTTTCCATTCTACTTTTTCCATACTGCAAAATTATTCTTTGCTATTGTTACCCAATTACTAATGAAGGAAAATATCTTTGCAACATGGAGTTAAATTTTACACTTGATAAAATAACTGAAGCAGCCCAAAAGTTTGTTGATTTGACTTCGGGTTATAACGTTTTTGCATTTCATGGAGAAATGGGAGCAGGCAAAACTACTTTCGTGCATGCTGTTAGCGGGGTAATGGGTGTTAAGGATAATATTTCCAGTCCAACGTTTTCAATTATAAACCAATATACAAATCAGCAAGGGCGAATTATTTATCATATGGATCTTTACAGGTTAAAAGATGAAGAGGAAGCCATACAGGCAGGAGTAGAAGATTGTTTATATTCTGGTAACACCTGTTTTGTAGAATGGCCGGAGCAGGCACCGGGTATTTTTCCTGATAATACTTTGCATATCAACATTACAGCAATTGACATGAATACCCGAAAGCTGAAAATTAATTTGTAATTTGTACGCTTTCAATCTTTCATTATTATGGCAACATCAAAACCATTTGTATCTCCCTCTTTTAGTTACGAAACGTTGGAAGAAACCCTGGATGTAAAACCTAAAGGGGAAGAATTATTTATCGGTATTCCTAAGGAAACTTCGTTTAGCGAAAATCGTATTGCTTTAACGCCTGAAGCAGTAGGAGTGATGGTTGCAAATGGCCACAGGGTTGTGATAGAAACTAAAGCAGGCGAAGGTGCCAGTTATACAGATAAAGACTACAGCGATGCCGGTGCCAAAATTGCCTATAATAAAAAGGAGGTTTTTGAATGTGATATACTGGTAAAAAGTGCGCCGGTTAGTGAAAGTGAATGTGAGTTACTGAAACCCAACCAATATATTATTTCACCCATACATTTATCTGTGATGAAAAGGGAGATTTTGCAGAAGATGATGGATAAGAAAATTACAGCGCTGAGTTTTGAAAACCTAAAGGATGATAGTGGACATAACCCCATTGTGCGAAGCATGAGTGAAATTGCCGGCAGTGCAGTAATGCTGATTGCAGGGCAATATTTAAACAATGCCAATCAGGGAAAGGGAGTATTAGTAGGTGGTATTAGTGGAATTCCTCCTACAAAAGTGATTATTATTGGTGCTGGTATTGTAGGTGAATATGCAGCCAGAACGGCACTTGCAATGGGAGCCAGCGTAAAGATATTTGATAATAGTATTTATAGGCTAAAAAGGTTGCAGAATAATATTGGAGGGCGTTTATGGACTTCCGTTATTGAACCTAAAATTTTAGCGAAACAATTAAAAACCTGCGATGTGGCTGTGGGCGCTTTAAGCAGTACCGGTGGCAGAACCCCTATTGTAGTTACAGAAGAAATGGTAAGTAACATGCGACCAGGTACCGTGATTGTTGATGTTAGTATTGACAGAGGAGGGTGTTTTGAGACCAGTGAAGTAACCACCCTTGAAAAGCCTGTATTTAGAAAATATGATGTGATACATTTCTGCGTGCCCAATATCCCCAGTGGCTTTGCCCGTACCGCATCTCAGGCTATTAGCAATGTGTTAATGCCGCTTTTGCTGGAAACAGCTGATGATGGCGGAATTGATAATGTAGTATGGTACAAAATAAATATACGCAGCGGTATCTATATGTTTAAAGGAAGCCTGACTAACTTTTATTTAAGTGAAAGGTTTGATTTAAAGTACACAGATTTAAATTTACTGATAGCAAGCAGGCGATAAATAAAATGATTATTTATAATCTCCAATAGCAACTACTGCATCGCAAAATTCATATTCCTGCAAATCATTGCTGCTTATAATTACAAGTTTATTTGATGTGAAATTTTTTATCAGATATTGATACAATGCAATGCCTTCTGCATCTAAATTAGTGGTTGGCTCATCTAACAATAAAACAGGTGCATTGCAAAAAAAGGCTTGTGCCAGTTTTAATCGTTGTTTCATTCCACTGCTGTAATAGCGTATTTGTTTGTTAACTGCTTTTTGCAATCCTACAATTTCTAATATTTCTTTATCAGCAAGTGTTAGTTTTTTAAACTGTTTGTGAAAACTCAAAAACTCGCCGGATGTCATTTCTTCTATTAACTCTAAATAAGGGGCTGCAATGGAGATGTGTTGAAAATGTTGCTCCTCCTCAATTGGCTTTTGTTGAAATGTAAAGTCAACCTTTCCTTCATTGTGCGAAAGGGAGCCGGCAATTACCTGTAACAAAGTAGATTTGCCTGAACCGTTGGATCCGGTAATGGCATATTTTTTTTGCGCAATAAAAGAATAACTAAAATGCCGGAATATCCACTCTCTGTTAAATCTTTTGCCAACATTGTTTAAGGTGATCTGCATTTTATGAAGTGAAACTTACTTTATGAAAGTATTTTTAATAAGAATTTATCTTGTTAACGTTTATAAAGATGTTATTAAATACTCTTAAAAGATGGCTTTACTCATCATCCTGACTTCCTTTTGCAAAACGCTTAATGATGCCTCTGCCACTTTCTCTTATAAAAGTTACAATTTCATCTCTTTCATCAGTAGCAGGTAATTCTTCTTCAATAAAATTAAGTGCCTGAGAAGTGTTCATTGATTTATTGTAGATGATGCGGTAAATATCCAATATCTGGTTAATTCGATCATTTGAAAAACCTTTTCGTTTTAAACCAACGGAGTTTACTCCCGCATAACTCAGTGGCGTTCTACCTGCTTTAATATATGGGGGCACATCTTTACTAACCAACGACCCTCCGCTAATAAATGCATGCTGCCCAATTTGTACAAACTGGTGAATAGCGCACATCCCTGCCAAGATAGAATTATCTCCCATAGTTACATGGCCTGCCATTTGCGTACTGTTACTCATAATACAATTATTGCCAACAATACAATCATGTGCTATATGGCTGTACGCCATTATAAGGCAATTGTTACCCACTTTTGTTGTCCAGCGATCTTTACTGCCGCGGTTAACAGTTACAAACTCACGAATGGTTGTATTGTCTCCAATTTCAACGGTAGTTTGTTCGCCTTCAAATTTAAGATCCTGAGGAATGGCGGCAATAACGGCTCCGGGAAAAATACGGCAATTCTTCCCAATCCTTGCGCCTTCCATAATGGTAACGTTGCTTCCTATCCAGGTACCTTCACCAATTTCTACATTTGGATGGATGACACTGAAAGGATCAATCTTTACATTAGTTGCTAATTTTGCATTAGGATGTATGTATGTGTGCGGATGAATCATAACAATCTAAAAGTTTAAAATTTTGGAAATCACAGAATTACTCCGAATGTATTAAAAGTGATATTTTATACCAGCGCAACTGTACTAACGAAAAGTCTTTTTAACTTCTTTTTACTAACTGTGCTGTTAAATCACCTTCAGTACATAATTTATTGCCGACAAAAATACTACCTCTCATTACACATATTCCCCGGCGGATAGGCTCAATCAATTCCATTTTTAAAATCATTGTATCGCCGGGTACTACTTTTTGTTTGAATTTACAACTCTCTATTTTAATAAAATAGGTATCATACTGTCCTTCGGGCATTGCATTGATACAAAGAATACCACCTGTTTGTGCTAGTGCTTCTACCTGTAAAACACCTGGCATTACTGGGTTTCCGGGAAAATGCCCCTGAAAAAAATACTCGTTAAAAGTTACATTTTTAATACCCACAATCTGTTTATCGGTTAATTCAATAATTTTATCAACCAACAAAAAGGGATAGCGGTGTGGTAATGTTTTTTCTATTTGCTGCAATGAATAAACAGGCGGTTGCGTGGGATCGTAAATAGGAATGCCTTTAGTATGTTTATTTTTTTTGATGTAGTTCTTTATTTTTTTAGCGAACTCTACATTACTGCTGTGGCCTGGCCGGTTGGCAATAATATGCCCTTTAATAGGATAGCCTATAAGCGCCAGATCGCCCACTACATCCAATAATTTATGTCTGGCAGGTTCATTTGGAAAACGGAGTTCCAGATTATTTAGATAGCCCTCACTTTTTACTTCTACTTTTTCTCTGCCAAATGCTTTTGCCAGCCGCTCCATTTCTTCTTTTGTTACGGGCCTGTCTACCACAACAATGGCATTATTTATATCGCCGCCTTTTATCAAATTATTATCCAACAATGCCTCTAACTCATGTAAAAAACAAAAAGTACGGCATGGTGCAATTTGAGATTTAAACTCATGCATTGTTTTTAAACTGGCATGTTGTGTACCCAATACCGGCGAATTAAAATCAATTAAAGTAGTGATTTTATAATCTGTAGAGGGCAGAACAGTCATCTCTACTCTTTTTACATCATCATAATAAGAGATATTATTATCAATAGAATACCATGCTTTTGCAGCTTCTTGTTCCAACACGCCACCCTCTTCAATAATTTCTACAAATGGTTCACTGCTTCCATCAATAATAGGTATTTCCGGTCCGTTTATTTCAATCAGGCAATTATCTACTCCCATGCCAACAAGGGCAGCCAATATGTGTTCTACAGTACTCACTTTTGCTTCTCCAATTTCCAGCGTTGTTCCTCTTGATGTATCTGTAACCAGATCGCAATCAGCTTTTATAATGGGCATACCAGGTAAATCAATACGCTGAAACTGAAAACCAAAACCTGCATTTGCTGGTCTCAGCGTCATGTCTACATTAATACCGGTATGTAAACCAGTACCAGAAATGCTGATAGGTGATAATAAAGTATGTTGTTTGTCTGGGTTAAAATTTGCGTCCATGCTTGTTTTTTTATAAATAGAGGCAAAGGTATTTTATTTTTCGGCATCATATAATGCTATATCCTCCAGACAGCGTTTAAACATTTTTAAAAAGAGGAAATTAGTTGGAGTGGGTAGGTTTATTTTTTATTTGAGTATTCTTAGTCAATAAGCTGTATGTAATTACCATTGTGGATTTATTCAAGGGAATGTTATCTAAACCTGTATAGATAATAAAGGGAAGTAAAAGAAATAATTAATTAAACTAAACTTCTTTCAACTTCGACATTAACAACTCTTTCACCAATTTTTCCAGTTCCGTTATTCTTTTTTCCATTTCCGGCAGGCTTCTTACCATTGCCTGACTGCGAAGTGCAGCAGTGTATTCATAGGCTGGGGATCCGGTAACTGCTGTATTTGTTTTTTTTATAGACTTACTTACTCCGCTTTGCGCATTAATTTTGCTTCCATCAGCAATTTGAAGATGTCCTACAATCCCTACTTGCCCACCAATCATAACATTATTACCGATTTTAGTGCTGCCACTAATACCAGCCTGAGCAGCAATTACTGCATTATTACCTATTTCTACATTGTGTGCAATTTGTAAAAGATTATCCAGTTTAGCACCTGCTTTTATTAATGTACTTCCAATAGTAGCTCTGTCAATGGTGGCGTTAGAGCCAATCTCTACATTGTCTTCAATAATTACATTGCCAATTTGCGGAACCTTTATAAAAGTACCATCCGGCTGAGGGGCAAACCCAAAGCCATCTCCACCTATAACAGTACCTGCATGAATCACGACATTTTTACCAATAATGCAGTGGTGATAAATTTTAACACCAGGATAAATAATGGAGTTTTCTCCCAAAACTACATTGTTGCCTATGTATACTGAGGGATAGATTTTAGACCCATCTGCAATAATGGCTTTTTCTCCAATATAAGCGAAGGCCCCAATAAATACATTGTTGCCAATTTTTGCAGTAGCATCAACATAAGCCGGTTGTTGAATGCCGGTTAGTTGTTGATTGCGTATCTGCTGGTATTTGTCAAGCAGTTCGGCAAATGCAGTATATGCATCAGGCACTCTTATAAGTGTAGCTAAAATGGGATGTTTTAATTCCAGGGTTTCATTAACAATAATTATAGAAGCATTTGTGCTGTATAAATAATCTTCATATTTTGGGTTGGCTAAAAATGCTAACTCGCCCGCATTGGCCTCTTCAATTTTACCGAAAGCACCCACGGCTATTTCACTATTACCCTCTACTTTGCCATTGATCATTAAGGCTATTTGTGCTGCGGTAAATTGCATATTTTTTAGCTAAGCTTTTGAGGGGTGACTTTTTAATTTACGGTCATAAAATAAAAAGCGTTTATCTATCTTGAGTAACAAATGTAATATTTTTTAACCTTGCTTTTCATGTTTTGATTAATGAGGGCATTATCAACTTCAGAAATATCTTTTACAGTGCCATCCTTAAATAAAATATGAATATGTTCATCTTCAAAATTATACGTGTTGCTGGCAGCTTCACCGGTAAAGACTAACCAGCTTGCATCTTCTGTAGTAATATTTAACCGATGCATAACATCAGCCAGTTTTTCATCGAACAAAGCCTTAACAATAGGATCACCAAAAAATTTTATTTTAAATAAATTACGGTTAATAATTCCTTCGCATAAAATTGATAATACTTTATCATCGTGTGTACACCATTCTTTTATTGCCGATACCACATCAAAATCATCCAATAGGCAAAACTCCTCTAACGTAACAGTTTCAATTGGCTCATTAATGAATTTATTGAGAGGTGTTTTAGTAAAAGCTTTGATGTATTTAGCTCTTTTTATAATGCGTTTCAACATTTGTTCAGCACATAGCACTGTTTTATGTAAATAAACCTGCCAGTACATTAAGCGCCTTGCCACTAAAAATTTTTCGATGGAATAAATACCTTTTTCCTCCACCATTAACTCCCCATCCTTAACAATGAGCATTTTGATTATCCTGTCATAACCTATAACACCTTCGCTTACGCCGCTAAAAAAACTGTCTCTTGTTAAATAATCCATTCGGTCTACATCCAGTTGTCCGCTTATTAGTTGGTGCAAATATTTTTTTGGATGCACATTGGTAAAAATATCGACTGCTGTCTGTAGCTGTCCATTAAATTGTTTATTAAGGTCTTGCATCAACAATAAAGAAATGGCTTCGTGATGCATACCTTCAATTAGGACATTTTCCAAAGCATGACTAAAAGGCCCGTGGCCAATATCGTGCAATAAAATAGCAACCTTGGCACCCTGCTCTTCATCTCTTGTAATAACAGTGCCTTTGTTTTTTAATTCGTTAATAGCATTGCACATCAAATGATAAGCGCCTAATGAATGGTGTAGTCTTGTATGCACCGCCCCGGGATAAACAAGGTGTGCCATGGCCATTTGATGAATGCGTCGCAGGCGCTGGTAATGAGGGTGAGCAATGATTTTAAAAATGAGTTCATCATCGATGGTTATAAAGCCATATACTGGATCGTTGATTATTTTTTTAAGCTGCATTTATTATTTGGGATGATTGGTAGTATTTTGTTAAAACTTATTTTAGATGCAGCACAAAGCTACAAATCTGAAATTTGAATCCATTATATTTGCTACATACCTTATTGTTTTAATATTATAACCGCATATAGATAAATTCTACTTCACAAATTTTATTGGCTTGATAAATGAAGTCTTTTTGTTTAAATCGAAAGATAAAAGCCTTCCAGATTATTAAATACACAATAAGGGTTCTATAATAAATAATAACAAATTTTAAAACCGGTAACAAAAAAAACAGCCATTATGAGTATAGCAAAAATTCTTTGGGTAGATGATGAAATTGACAGCCTTAACTCACAGATTATGTTTTTAGAAAACAAGGGTTACGAAGTAAATACTAAAACCAATGGATTTGATGCCGTGGAGTTTGTAAAGGAAAATATTGTTGATGTGGTGTTGCTGGATGAAAGCATGCCTGGTATTACCGGGTTGCAAACACTTCAGCAAATTAAAGAAGTTAACAGTAATTTGCCGGTAGTGCTCATTACCAAAAATGAAGCGGAAAACTTAATGGATGAAGCCATTGGGAGCCAAATAAGCGACTATTTAATAAAGCCGGTAAATCCAAACCAGGTGTGGTTGAGTTTAAAAAAATTGATTGATAATAAGCGGTTGGTTGCAGAAAAAACAACATCTGCCTACCAACAGGAATTTCGCAGTTTATTTATGGCATTAAACGACAGTCCAGATTATAAAGGTTGGATGGAAATTTATAAAAAACTGGTGTATTGGGAACTTGAAATGAAAAAGAGCGATAGCCCCGAAATGCAGGAAGTTTTTCAATCGCAAAAGGCAGAAGCCAATACTGAATTTTTTAAATTTATTTCACGAAATTATGCATCATGGGTACAACCTAAATGTACAGATGCCCCTATAATGAGCCATAACTTAATGAAGTATAAAGTACTGCCTCATCTTGAAAAAGGTAAACCGTTGTTTTTTGTGCTAATTGATAATTTGCGGTTTGACCAATGGAAAACCATTCAGCCAATTTTTGCAGAAAGCTTTCGCATTCAGGAGGAAGATACTTTTTATTCCATATTGCCCACTGCCACCCAGTATGCACGCAATGCAATTTTTGCGGGAATGTTACCCATTGATATTGAAAAACAATTTAACGCCCAATGGAAAAATGATGATGAAGAAGGCGGAAAAAATATGTATGAGGAAGAATTTTTTAAAGGCCAGTTAAAACGTTTAGGTAAGGGAGATATAAAATATTCTTACACAAAAATTACCAATAATCACGATGGACAAAAAATGGTAGAGAACATGCATAATATGATGCAAAATGACATCAATATTATTGTCTATAATTTTATTGATATGTTGAGCCATGCACGCACAGAAATGGAGGTATTAAAGGAGCTGGCAGGTGATGAAACAAGTTATAGAAGCATTACTGAAAGTTGGTTTATACATTCGCCTTTGCACCAGGCGTTGAAAAAAATTGCTGATAAAAATGTGACTGTTATAGTTGGTACAGACCATGGAACAGTTAGGGTAAAAACGCCGGCCAAAGTTATCGGCGATAAACAAACAACTGCCAATTTACGTTATAAGCATGGCAGAAATTTAAATTATGATGCTAAAGATGTATTGGTATTTAGAGATCCCAGAGAAGCAGGGTTGCCTGTGCCAAATGTAAACTCATCTTTTATTTTCGCAAAGGGAGATATTTTTTTATGTTATCCCAATAACTACAATCATTTTGTGAATTATTACAGAAATACATTTCAACATGGCGGGGTAAGTCTGGAAGAAATGATTGTACCTATAATAAGGATGACGAATAAATAAGCTTGGTGCTATTTAGTTATAAACTTTTGTGGATAAGTAGAAAAGCGCTTACTAATGGGCTAGTGTAAATTTGCAATAATCAATTCAGGCAGTTGAAGTCTTACTAATTATGGCTATAAAATTCACACAAACTACTTTAGATAAAATAGAAAAAATAATAGAGGAGAGCGGTTATGTGATCCGATATGAAAGAGGAAATTTTCAAAGTGGGTATTGTATTTTGCAAGCTAAAAAAGTAGTGGTGCTTAATAAGTTTTTTCAAACAGAAGGGAAAATAAATACTTTGATAGACCTAATGCCTCAGCTGGAAATTAATTTTGATGCTTTAACACACGATAGCCAGAAATTATTTGATGAAGTGATGGCTATTGGAAATGACAAACAAAGCCAGTTGAATTTACCATTTGAACATGCTTGATAGTTTTGCTTATTTTTACTAAGTGCAGTGTCCCCCTCTAAAAATAACGTTTCTTGGTACCGGAACCAGTTCTGGTGTTCCTATGATAGCCTGTGGTTGTGAAGTATGTTCATCTACCGACAAAAAAGATAAGCGTTTACGAAGTAGTATTTTGGTACAAAGTGCTGCAACTTCCTTTGTTGTTGATACCACTCCCGATTTTCGTTATCAAATGTTAAGAGAAAATATAAGGCAGTTAGATGCCGTATTATTTACCCATCCTCATAAAGATCATATCGCTGGTTTGGATGATGTAAAAGCATTTTCATATTTCTCCAGAAAGGCAATGAAAGTATATGCCAATACCTTGACCGAAGAAGCTGTAAAAAGAGAATTTGCTTATATATTTTCAGATAAAAAATATCCAGGTATTCCGGATATTAATTTAAATACTATTACCCTGGAACCATTTTCAATTGGAGATATTCCGGTGGTGCCTATTTTAGTCTGGCATTTAAAAATGCCTGTGATGGCTTACCGGTTTGGTAAGTTTACATACATTACAGATGCTAACCGTATTGAACCTGCTGAAAAAGAAAAAATAAAAGGGAGCGAAGTAATGGTCGTAAATGCGCTTCGGCATGCGGCTCATATTTCGCATTTTACTCTTGATGAAGCTATAGAATTAGTACAAGAATTAAATGTACCAAAGGCTTATTTTACTCATGTTAGTCATCAACTGGGTAAACATGCTGCCGTTAATAAAGAATTACCTGCCGGTATACAATTGGCTTATGATGGCTTAAACTTGTTTTTTAATTGAATTATTAACACTTTAGGGTATTGCAATGCTGTTTATTGATTGTTATTTTTAACGATTAATCACAGCCATATGTGGAAACGTTTTATTTCAGACTATTTTAATTTTACTAAAAAGGAACGTACAGGGATTATAGTATTGCTAATTTTGATTATCATTTTAGTAATACTTCCTTTCTTATTCCCTTTTTTTATTCGTCAAAAACCAGTTGATGTTACTCCATTTAAAAAGCAGATTGAAATGCTTTCAGCAAAACAATTTGATACTACTGATAAATATGCCAAACGAAATTACAGTGATGATAATTTTCAAAATTACAGGGAGCCAGATGAAAAGAGGGGTTACTTAAAACAAATAAAAGGAGAGCTGTTTTATTTTGATCCTAATACTTTAGATGATGCCGGATGGAAGAGACTGGGCGTTAAAGATAAAACAGTAAAAACCATTCAAAATTACATTGCAAAAGGAGGCCGGTTTTATAAACCTGCTGATATTGGAAAAATATGGGGATTGCATGAAGATGAGGTGCAAAGATTTATTCCTTTTGTACAAATACAAAATACAAATAACATAAACGGCACCGAAATAAAATTGCATGAAACTAAGCCCTATGAAAAGGAAAAATTTGCACCTGCTGTTATTGATATAAATACAGCCGATACAACAATACTAATTGCCTTGCCGGGTATAGGTAGTAAACTGTCTCAACGAATACTTAGTTTTAGAGATAAACTTGGAGGCTTTTACAAAGTGGAACAAATAAGCGAAACTTACGGTTTGCCAGATTCTACCTTTCAAAAAATTAAACCCCGTTTTTCTATACATAATAATTCTGTACATCAAATAAATATTAATACCGCTACAGTAGATGAGATGAAAGCTCATCCTTACCTGCGTTATGCATTAGCCAATGCTATTGTGCAATATCGGGTTCAACATGGTATGTATATTTTGGTAGATGATATTAAAAAGATCATGTTGGTTACAGAAGATGTTTTCAATAAAATAGGCCCTTATTTAAAAGTTAATTAAAGCGTTTACTAACGTCTGTTAGTATTTTAAAAAGGATTAATTTGCAATACAATCTTTTAAGGGTATGAACTTTCAACAATCAGAGTTAACATTACAAGTGGCCAATTCCGCAAGGGATTTTGCCGATAAATTTATTAGGCCCCATGTAATGGAGTGGGATGAAACACAGGAGTTCCCCCTACATATTTTTAAGGAATTGGGTAAGCTGGGTATGATGGGTGTGCTGGTCCCCGAAGACTATGGCGGCGCAGGTCTTGGCTATTTTGAATACAATGTAATTATCCAGGAAATTGCCCGTGTTTGTGGTTCTGTTGGGCTATCGGTTGCGGCTCATAATTCATTATGTACAGGGCATATATTGGCCTTTGGCAATGAAACACAAAAGAAAAAATATTTGCCAAAGTTAGCTACCTGCGAGTGGCTGGGTGCATGGGGATTAACCGAACCCAATACCGGCAGTGATGCAGGTAATATGAAAACAACTGCTGTTAAGCATGGAGATGAATGGGTATTGAACGGCACAAAATGTTGGATAACGCATGGCAAATCCGGAGATGTTGCAGTAGTGATTTGCCGCACAGGAGAACCACGTACTAAAGATAATTCAACTGCGTTTATCGTTGAACGTGGTACAGCAGGTTTTGGTGCAGGCAAAAAAGAGAACAAGTTAGGAATGCGGGCAAGTGAAACAGCAGAAATGATTTTTGATAATTGCACAATACCAGATGCCAATAGGATTGGAGAAATTGGCGCAGGATTTAAACAATCTATGAAAGTATTGGATGGTGGAAGAATATCGATAGCCGCATTGAGTGTAGGTATTGCAAAAGGAGCATATGATGCATCAGTAAAATACGCTAAGGAACGTCAGCAGTTTGATCAGCCGATCGGTAATTTTCAGGGAATAAGTTTTAAGCTTGCGGATATTGCTACCGAAATTACTGCAAGTGAATTACTCATTCATCAGGCATGCGATCTTAAAATGAAAGGATTACCAATGACAAAGGAAGCAGCTATGGCGAAATATTATGCCAGTGAAACCGCTGTTAAAGCAAGTACAGAGGCAGTACAAATATTTGGTGGCAATGGTTACAGTAAAGATTTTCCTGTAGAGAAATTTTACAGGGATAGTAAACTATGCACCATCGGTGAAGGTACCAGTGAGGTGCAAAAACTTGTGATAAGCAGGGAAGTGATTCGTTAAATGAAAATGTTTTTTAAGATACTTAACTACAATTAATGATTACATTTTAAAAAAAACAGCTACCGAAGTAACTGTTTTTGCAATGAGTAATTTCAACCACAACTGAATTTCATTATTTTTTATCTCCGCTAAAGAAACCGCTAAGTTTTTCTTTTACATTATCAAAAACTTCTTCCGCTTTGTGGGCTGCATCTTTTGCTAAATCTTCTGCTTTATTAGCTGCATCCTTTGCAAAATCTTCTACCTTCTGACCTTTTTCGCCAGGTATTACATCACTTATTTTATCCAAAATGCTTTGGCTTTCAGCAGCCTTTGGTGCAGTAGGATCAATAACGGCACTTGGGGCGGTTGCTTCAGGTGCGGATGCAAATAAATTGTCAACAGCTCCGGCCATCATCGGAAACTTTTCTTTTACAAAATCTTTGATGGTTTCAACTGCTTTATGCGCCTGCTCTGCAGTAATGCCAGCTTTTTCAGTAAGGCTTGTAATTAATTCGTTCATGATTATAGTTTTTAAAGTTTGTAATACAAATATGATATATTAAATATGAGCATTCAAATCAATTATTAAAAAATGTTTTGTGGGAATCAAATTTAAAAAGAAACGAATCTTTTTTACTCTGTGTCATATCGTTCTACTTTTTCAATACCAGGTAAAGCTAATAATTGATTACACAAATGGTCCAGTTCTTCTTTATCGTGAACAAATATTTTCAGGTTGCCCATAAATATTCCATCTTTTGCCTCAATTGTCATGGCAGAAATATTGAATTTCATTTCTCCGCTTATCAGGTTGGTTATTTTATGTATAACACCCACATCATCAAGGCCCACAATTTTTAAACCGGTAAGAAAAGAAATTTCTTTATTTTTTGCCCA
>JANXSR010000091.1 GCA_025352625.1 Ferruginibacter sp. | reverse complement strand
GACCAATATCTACTGATAATACCAACGGTAATTTAAATCTGTTGACCCCTATTTTTATTAACCAATAAAAAAAAATTTATGCAAACATCTTTCAAGGGCAATTATCTTAAGTTTATCCTGTTGTGCTTTATTATTGGATTCGCTTCCTGCAAAAAAGAAATAAAGTCTACGGAAACCAGCAACGCGTTAAAAGCTGACAATAGCACGCTTAGCAAAACAATGAACACAACACCGGCTACTATGTCGGTTATTACAACAGGTCTCAATCATCCACGAGGATTAAAATTTGGACCAGATGGCAATTTATATGTTGCAGAAGCAGGCACAGGGCCCACTGCATTGTGCAGCACACAAAGTTGCGCTGCTCTGCAACCGCATGTTTTCTCGCCTTATTTTGGTTGCCCTACCGGGGGGCGTATATCCAGAATTGATCCATCATCAGGTAGCCGGGTAACTGTTGTTGATAATCTGCCTACAAGCGTTGGAACTAATTTGGACGGAACAAAAGCAGATTTTTTTGGGCCGGCAGATGTCGGCTTCATTGGTAATACACTGTATGTGCTACAGGCAGGAGCAGGTGGTGGCCATGGAGTTCCATCTTCAACCAACGGCATATACCGGATTAATTCAGATGGAAGCCATACCCTGATCGCTGATCTGGGCTCGTGGTCAGTAGCAAATCCGGGTGCTCACGATGAGCCTGATGATTATACACCTGAAGGCAACTGGTATAGCATGGCGGTTGCAGAAAATAATTTTTATGCATTGGAACCCAATCATGGCAATTTTGTAAAAATTGGTTTGGATGGAAGCATCAGGGAGGTGGTTGATATTTCTGCAAGTGAAGGACATATTATTCCAACAGCTGTGGCTTATAAAGGCAATTTCTTTGTAGGCGATTTGGGCGTGTTTCCTATTACCGGTATCTCCAGCGTTTTTAAGATTACACCAAGTGGTATAATGAAAAAAATAGCCACAGGGTTTAGCGCCATTGTAGGACTTGTGACGGACAAAAACTCAAATATCTATGTGCTGGAAATGACTGCCAATAACCCTTTCCCAACTCCCGGGGCAGGCAGAATAAGAAAAATTACTGCAAATGGAACTGTGGAGGATGTAATATCAGGCTTAAATTTTCCAACAGCAATGGCAATGGGACCTGATGGAAATTTGTATGTATCTGGCTGGGGATTTGGACCTCCATTAGGTGAGGTGGTAAAAGTAACATTGAACAATTAAATAAAAGCAGCGCTTAAAAATTTAATAATAGTTACATTCATTTAAAGGTTGTAATAGGGAAACATTTTACGGTTTCCCTATTACTTTACTCTGCAGTTAGTATTTTGACTAGATATGTAAAAGCATTGGGAGCAAATAAATTAAAGCTCTATGCTGCGTAGGAGTTTCGCAGAAAGTTTTTTATTTGTAGCTTCTGATGCGAAGACTCCTTCATAGTATTCTTATGGAGTACGTGGTCGATGGGGACATTGGACCACGGGAGGAAAAAAGGTTTTCAATGATGGGGGATGTAGCAATAAGGGAAACAACAGGTGCTTGCACCAAGATGGAAAATATACCAACCACAAAAGCAGTAAATTGTTTATGAAAGAGATACCTCGTTTATATTTAATTTAAACGGAATACCGGTAGCCGATTTAATTTAGAAATCTTTTTCCTTATTTGAACTTTCGTTTTTAAATGTTGTTGTTATTTTTCTGAATATTTCAGAGTGTTAAACAGAAAAAAACAAAAAATGAAATCAATTAAAACATTAGCAGTACTGTTAGGAGTAACTTTTTTTACAGTTAATGCAATGGCACAAGACATTGTTGATGTAGCTGTAAAATCAAAAGCACACACAACCTTAGTTGCAGCAGTAACTGCTGCAGACTTAGTTAAGACCTTAAAAAGTACAGGACCGTTTACTGTATTTGCTCCAACAAATGCTGCATTTGCAAAATTGCCTGCTGGAACTGTGGATGGCTTGCTAAAGCCAGAAAATAAGAAAGCCTTGGCTGGAATTTTAACTTATCATGTCGTTGCTGGTAATTTAGATGCAGCAGCTGTTTTAGCAGCCATAAAAAGTGGTGGCGGTAAGGTAGTATTAACTACAGTAGCGGGGGGCAAACTAACCGCTTCCTTAAACAAGGGTAAAGTTATTTTAACAGATGAAAAAGGTGGAAAAGCCGCCGTTACAACAACAGATTTAAAAGCAAGTAATGGTGTAATACATGTAATTGATACAGTATTAATGCCTGAGTAACTTTTAGTTTGATAATGCTGCATAAAACATAAACCCATCTTGCAAATCGCAGGATGGGTTTATGTTTTGATTAATAAAATTATTTCTTTTTAATCTATGTTGTCTCCCAGGGATATATTCTTTAACAAGTGCTACAAAAGAATTACGTAAAACATTTGTAGAATTGATCTTTAGTGATCGCTGAATTATCTTGCTATCCCCATAAGTACCCGCCGGAAGAAGCTCCAAACAGGTACCATCTTGCTCAAATATTTTTTTTCTAAAGTCGGCAACTGATATACGTTACCCATCTATTGTTATATCCCAGCGAGGCACCAGTATAGCCAAAAAACATTGCCGTCGCTGCACCTTGCGGTTGAGTGCAAGCGTTCCCCAGCTTGAAGAGGTGCTTGCGGCAATTGGAAAAGAATCCATTTTAATATAAATGGAATTTTTTTATTGGTAATCCGGTGTTTTAAATCTTTGTGATATCAAAGTAGTTAGTTTAAAATTCAGTATCACGGCTTGGGAAAGGGCAAATGGGATAATGACACCCGCCGCATAGGAACAGTAGCAAGACTACATATAAGATCCTGCTAACGTCGGTAATCCTGCGCCGGATACAATAAATAAAACAGGTAATTTTTAGTTAAATGTCTGGTTTATGGAATAGTTTAACAGTAACCTGTTTTATTCAGTAATTAAAACAACCATTATTGACTACTAAATCGCAACAGCTTTTTAAAATTCTACAATCAATCCAATAGTTGGTGTTACAAAAGGATCATCATTTTTTACAAACGTAGGTATTGCGTTGCTGCCATTCGGCTTCACGGTTATACCATCGGTAGTTGCAAAAGCTGTATTGGTGGCGTTTCTCATAAATGTG
>JANXSR010000337.1 GCA_025352625.1 Ferruginibacter sp. | reverse complement strand
AGTTGGCCTGGACGTTTTTTTTGCCAGCAAATGCAACAAGAAAGCAAACATTGCTGAAAATAAACTGTAGAAACCAAAAAGCACCCCTACCCAATTTCCGATTTCATTATACTCTTTTGACGACGTGTCTGTGGTGTTAGCAATATTTTGTGCTAATCCTGGTGTGGCGTAAATCCACATGGCAAACAAGGCAAACCAGGTAAAAAATTGTACCACGGCCAATTGCTTCATTGTATCCGGCATTTTATATAAATCATTCACTACTTCAACAAGGCCATTTTTCTTTTTGTTGCTCCAAAAAAAGCCTGCCAGTAATTGTATCAAGCCAAAACTTGCAACCCCCAGCGTTAATACATACAATTCTTTTTCGAGTGGCAGTTCTAAATGGGTTGAATTATAATAATACAATAGGGTAGATAATACCGTGCCGATAATCAACCAAACAAATCCTTTGCTATAAAATGATTTAACGGGCGTGGTAATAATCGAATGATCTACCTGTTGTTGTTCAATCGTTTCAAAACTTTTTAATTCTGCCGGCGAATATTCTTTAGTTGTAAAAACAGTATAGGCTACTGTTAAAAAAAATACTGCCGCACCAATATAAAATGAAATTTTTACAGAATCGGGTATTACGCCTTGTGCTGCTTCGTTAGCAACACCAGCCTTAGTTAATAAGTAGGGAAGCATGGAAGATACTACCGCACCAATACCAATAAAAAAACTTTGCATGGCAAAGCCTGCTGTACGTTGTTCGTCAGATAGCATATCTCCAACAAATGCCCTGAAGGGTTCCATAGAAATATTGATGGATGCATCAAGTAACCACAACATAATGGCAGCCATCCACAACGCCCAAACGTTTGGAAAAAATATCAAGGCAAGTGAAGCAAGGATAGCACCAATTAAAAAAAAGAGCCTTCTTCTACCCCATCTTGGCGACCATGTTTTATCGCTTAAATGACCAATTACGGGTTGCATAATTAACCCGGTTAGCGGAGCTGCAATCCATAAAATAGGGATATCATCAATTTTTGCTCCCAACGACTGGAAGATGCGGCTGACATTGGCATTTTGTAATCCAAAACCAAATTGAATACCAAGAAAGCCAACACTCATGTTGATGATTTGTGTTAATCCAAGTATTGGTTTTTTGGCAGTAATAAGTTGAGACATAGCAATCGTTTAAAATAAAAAATGTGTAAAAAATACACATTAATAAAAGCGCAATAAAAAGCATCCTGTTTTGCAGGATGCTTTAATATTTAATTTCTTAAATAACATAGCCATCAGGTAAAATAGCACCTTTCTTAATTACTACAATATCGTCTTTAACTGTGTACAATGCATGATCTGAATTGTCAAGATGACCACCTCCATTGATGCGGACATCATTTCCTATCCGGCAGTTTTTATCTACAATGGTATTCTTAATATAGCAGCGTTCACCAATACCGGTTTGTGGAATTCCTCTTTCCTTATTATGCGCAATTTCGCTGATGGTCTCGTAGTAATCGTTGCCCATAATATAGCAACTAACAATGGTAGATCCATGACCAATGCGGCTTCTTACACCAATTACGCTGTTTTCAATTCTGCTTGCACTAATAATTGAACCTTCGGCAATGATGGTTTTTTCAAGTGTTGTACCACTGATTTTTGCAGGGGGTAACATCCTTGCCCGGCTGTACACTACCTTTTGATTATCGAATAAATTAAATGGAGGCAGATCAAGTGTTAAAGCAAGATTGGCTTCAAAGAACGAGTAAATATTTCCAATGTCTGTCCAGTATCCATCATACTGATAACTGATAACTTTATATTTTTCTATAGATGTTGGAATAATTTCTTTTCCAAAATCTGTAGCATCTTTTTTCTCATCTTCCAACAGGTCGAATAACAGCTTTCTGTTAAAAACATAAATACCCATTGATGCCAGGTAATTTCTTCCCTGCGCTTTCATTTCCGCACCGGTATCACTTACCCATTCAGGCAGCAAATCAGCACTTGGTTTTTCAATAAAACTGGTAATAACATTCTCTTCATTTGCTTTTAAAATTCCGAATTCCGGCGCTTCCCTGTCACCAACCGGAATGGTAGCAATTGAAATATCAGCGCCACTTGCAGCATGATTATCGATCATTTCTTCAAAATCCATTTGATACAACTGGTCTCCACTTAATATCAAAATGTATTCAAAATCATAGCTGTTAATATGCCTCAGCGATTGACGAACTGCATCTGCCGTTCCCTGAAACCAGCCACTATTATCAGGCGTTTGCTCTGCTGCAAGAATATCCACAAATCCCTTACTAAACATGCTAAACTGGTAGGTGTTTTTGATATGCTTGTTTAAGGAAGCAGAATTAAACTGCGTGAGTACCAAAATACGGTTAAGGCTTGAGTTGATACAGTTGGAGATAGGAATATCAACCAAACGGTATTTACCAGCAATGGGCACGGCCGGTTTGCTTCTGCTTGCAGTGAGCGGATACAATCTTGATCCTGCTCCTCCTCCTAAAACGATCGAAATAACTGATTTACTATCCATATTGGCGGTTGTTGGTTTTTAATTGCTGATGTAATCTATTACTAAATTTATTAAAAATCCGATAAAAATTAAAGCAAACTTGCATACAAATCAATATACCGGCCAGCACTGTTTTCCCAACTGTTATCTATCTGCATAATAGTAGTTCTTATTTTATGCAGGCGCTTAGGTTTACTATACAATTCCATTGCACGATGAACAGAATAAGTGATGTCCCAAACAGTGGCATCATTAAATAAAATTCCGTAACCGCCCGGTTCGCCGTAATCAATTACAGTATCTCTCAAGCCTCCTGTGTTTCTTACAATCGGGATAGTGCCGTAACGCATGGCGTACATTTGGTTTAATCCACAAGGCTCTACCCTGCTGGGCATCAGTAAAAAGTCTGCACCGGCATACATTTGATGGCTTAGTTTTTCGTTGTACCCAATCTTTGAATTATAGTAACCCACCAATGCGGTCTTCATATTTTCAAGCTCCCATTCAACTTCCGGGTCGCCGCTACCCAACACCAAAAAATTCATCTTTCCCTGCATATGATAGATTGCATCATAAATAGCCTGTGGTAATAAATCAGCCGCTTTTTCATGTACCAGTCTTCCTATAAAAACAAACAGCGGTTTATCAATATCTAAATTAAATAAATCGCAGAGTATTTTTTTGCTGGCCAGTTTACCTTCGGCTGCATCTTCAATGCTAAAATTAGGATCTATATAGGTATCTATTGAAGGATCCCATACTGCCAAATCAATCCCATTTAAAATGCCGGTACACTTGCCTCTTTCGTATTCAAATAAATTTTCAAGGCCGTTGGCATTGCTGCGCATTTCTTCCAGGTAACTCTGGCTTACGGTAGTAACTTTTGAAGCACATTTTACAGCACTTGCCAAAGGGTTGATATTTTTATTCCAGTCTAACTTACCCCACTCCCAGGTATCCCAATTGGGAATGTAATTGGATTTATCCCAACCCATCCACCCCTGGTATTGTGCATTGTGAATAGTTAGTACAGTCGGTATTGCTGATAAATGTTTATACGCATAACAGTGCTGCATCATAAAGGGAATTAACCCGGTATGATGATCATGCACATGTACCACATCAGGCTGGTGATTCCATTTACTTACCCAATCTACTACGGCAATCTGAAAAGCCGTAAACCTTTCCACATCATCATCATAACCGTAAACAGCTTCTCTGTCTAACAAGCCATTGATATCAACCAAAAAAAGATCAAACCCAAGCTTGTTTGTTTTTTCTTTAATGATGGTATAATTAAACCAGTAAGTTCCCATACCAAATGATCCCTTGTGAACAATATCAAAATCATTCTGGTACAAAAATTTTGTTCTGTACATAGGCATTACCACTTTGGCAATGTGGCCAAGCTCATTTTGGTATTTTGGCAATGCTCCTACTACATCACCCAAACCGCCAGCTTTTGCTACGGGATAACATTCGGCACTAACATGTAATATTTCCATTCTTTTAAGGGTTTTCTAAAATCAATTCAATTTATGAATGTTTTTTTTCTGAACAATCAAACTATTAAAAAAATTAATCAGGCGGGTACTTGTTGATTTTATTTGTTTTGGCAATCAGGACAAGATTTTATACCACAGCATTGAAAGTAACAATCAATAAATCTTATAAAATCTTTTCAATCATTTTTTAAATATAAAGAATTGCAATCGCAGTTCTTTATATTGCTTCACAATGTGTTTATTTTTTTTCACGTAAACAAAAAAAACTATAACTTTCGACATTCTTAATAAAACTTAACGATTAAACATGAGCCAACAAACTAAATGGTCGCAATTTGGAACACTAATTACGGTATTCTTTTTTTGGGGATTTGTAGCCGCAAGTAATGATATCTTAATACCTGTATTTAAAAAAGCTTTTGATTTAACGCAGGGGCAAAGTCAATTGGTTTCTGTGGCTTTTTATGTAGCTTATAC
>JANXSR010000312.1 GCA_025352625.1 Ferruginibacter sp. | reverse complement strand
GTTCACCTCTTCCCATACCGAACAGAGAAGTTAAGCCCCTTATGGCCGATGGTACTGGTATTCCAACCGGGAGAGTAGGTAGCTGCCATATTTATTAAAATTAAGCCTCAGTAATAAACTGGGGCTTTTTTTATGCCTATTAATCAACTATTTTTTTAATTTCCGGGACAACTTATCAATACATTATCTTTTTTACTATTTCGTTTTTTTGTTTCGTACCTCATTAGTTATTGCTGCAATAAGAACTACTGCAATATTGTGCGACGCCAATGTAGTTTAGTAGTTATTCTCATGTTTTGATATAAAATTCATCTTATGAATTATGTATTGGAATGTCAATAGAAATAAATTTTATTAAGTAGATTACAGTTCCACCAAAATAATACAATATGAGATTTAATGATCGGTTTCAAAAGCATTTTTTATTTACTTTTTTATTCTTTTTTACAATTTTACTTCCTACAAGTTTATTAATCGCCCAAAAAAAACAGTCAGTTGCTGCAACTAAAATTAGTGGAACTGTTTATGATGCTAGTGTATTAAAAGGGTTGAAGTGGCGTAATATAGGGCCTTTTAGGGCTGGACGAAGCTTGGCGGTTACAGGTGTAGAAAAGGAACCAATGACATATTACGCAGGACAAGTTGGAGGCGGTGTATGGAAAACTGTCGATGGAGGCAATACTTGGCTTTCTATTTCAGATTCTAACTTTACATCTTCTTCGGTTGGTGCAATTGCTGTTGCCAAATCAAATCCTAATATTTTGTACGTGGGAATGGGTGAAGTTGAAATGAGGAGTAATGTTTCTTTTGGTGATGGTGTATATAAATCTACCGATGCCGGTAAATCATGGAAACATATTGGTTTGAAAAATTCAGATGCTATTGGTTCAATTGCAGTCCATCCTCAAAATGCAGAGGTGGCATATGTGGCAGCAATGGGAAAAATATTTGGGCCAAACAACGAACGGGGATTGTATAGAACAAAAGATGGTGGCACCAGTTGGCAAAATATTTTAAAATATGATGACAGCACGGGTTGCGCAGATGTAAAAATGGATCCAGTGAATCCATTGATTTTATATGCTTCAATGTGGAAGGCACACAGGACCGCATATTCATTGAGCAGTGGTGGAAAAGGTAGTGGTTTATATAAAAGCGAGGATGGAGGAGACACATGGAAATTGATTTCTGAAAACCCGGGTATGCCAAAGGGGCTAATGGGTAAAATCATTTGTACTATCTCTCCTGTAAACCACGAACGACTTTTTGCCGTAGTAGAAAATAGCAAAGCAGGTATTTATAAAAGTGATGATGGAGGTAAGAATTGGGAATTGGCGAGTACCAAAAATGACCTGACACAAAGACCCTGGTACTTCAGTCAAATATTTGCCGATACAAAAGATGAAAATACTTTGTATGTACTAAATGTTGAATTTTTTAAATCAATTGATGCAGGTGTAACATGGAGCAAAGTTAGTAACCGACATGGTGACAATCACGATATGTGGATCAATCCGGATAACTCAAAAAATTGGATCATGGGTGACGATGGTGGCCCACAGATAACGTTTGACGGGGGTAAATATTTTACGGATATAGATCTGCCTACAGCCCAGTTCTATCATGTAAACTTAGATAATGAATTTCCCTATAATGTATACGGAGCGCAGCAGGACAACAGCAGTATAAAAATTGCCAGTCGCACCAATGATAATTCAATTGGAGCAAGTGACTGGTATCCAGTTGCTGGAGGAGAAGCTGGATACATAGTGCCGGATCCATTGAATGCAGAAGTAACTTTTGGTGGTGAATATGATGGACAGCTTTCTACCTACAATAAAAAAAATAAACAAACAAGGGCCGTTTCTGTGTACCCTGAACAACACAGCGGTGCAGGTGCCGAAGACTATAAATACCGTTTCAACTGGACCTATCCAATAGCATTTTCTCCGCACAATCCAAAAATGATGTACGCTACTTCCAACTATGTGCATCGTACATTGGATGGTGGACAAACGTGGCAGAACATCAGTCCTGATCTTACCCGGCATGATCCATTAACTCTAAAACCAAGTGGCGGACCAATTACTTTAGATAACACCGGTGCGGAAGTCTATGCAACTGTTTTTGCTTTTGCAGAATCTCCGGTAAAAGCAGGTGTATTATGGGCTGGCAGTGATGATGGCCTGGTGCATGTTAGCCAGGACGATGGCAAATCATGGCAGAAGGTTACACCTGCATCATTGCCTGATTGGGCAATGATTAGTTATGTTGAACCTTCGCATTTTGATGTGGCCACCTGCTATATTTCTGCAACAAGATACAAGCAGGTTGATAGCAAGGCTTATATTTTTAAAACAACTGATTTTGGTAAAACATGGAAGCTAATCGCCAGCGGTTTGCCAGCAAATGTTTACAATCGTTGCGTGAGGGAAGATCCTAAGAAAAAGGGATTGCTGTATTGCGGATTGGAAACTGGTATCTATGTTTCGTTTGATGATGGTGATAACTGGCAAAGTCTTCAACTTAACTTGCCTAACACACCAGTACATGATATACAAATTCAACAGAGAGAAAATGACCTGGTGATTGCAACACATGGCCGCTCTTTCTGGATACTGGATGATATAACGCCTTTGTACCAATTATCTGGTGCAGTTGCAAAATCTGCATACCATTTATATCAACCAAGAACTTCTTATAGAACAAGAGGAGGAACGATCGACGACCCCAAAACACAGGAAGGCACCAATACACCTGACGGTGTGATGGTGAGATATTACTTAAAAGAAAAACCATCTAAAGAAATAAAATTAAAATTTGAAACTGCCGCAGGCGATAGTATCATCAGCTTTTCAAGTCTTAAAAATATCAATGGCGAACCCGGAGAAATTTCTAAAGATTTTTATGAAAGTAAAACCAAAAAATACGGTGCTCTTTCCATCGATAGTTCCATCAACATGTTTGCCTGGGATATGCATTATCCTCCGGCAAAAGGAGACACAGGAGTAACATTTGAAGGAAGTTTTGCAGGGCCTTATGCAGTGCCGGGAAATTATAAAGTAAGCATGTTTGCAGGCGATTCATTAATTGGAACACAACCTTTTACCATAGTTGCCGATCCACGAAATCTTTTTACCACAGTGGATTTAAAAGAACAGTTTGATTTATCAATGTTGGTTCACAATAAACTAAATGAAATAGGAAAAGCAACTAAACAAATTGCTTACGTGCGTACACAGTTGAATAAATACCTGGAAGATACAGAAGACTCCACCGATGTAAGAGCAGCTAGATTAATAGTAAAACCAATTATTGACTCACTTACTAAAATTGAAGAGGCTTTATATAATCCTAAGATAAAGGCAAATGAAGATGACCTGCGTTTTCCTATGCGGTTAGAAGAAAAGTTAGGCGGTTTAAATGCAGCCATACTTTCAGCTGACGCAAAGCCAACAGCTTCCATGCATGCATCTTACCAATCATTGAAGGAAAGGATTGATCCTTTGTTGACTCAGCTTAAACAGGTACTCGAAAAGGATATTAGTAAATTTAATGAACTTGCAAAATCAAAACAAAGATTACAGGTTGTTACGAAATTAAAAGAGTAAAATTGTTAATGATCGCATCAACTCTGGTACATCTATACCTGATTATTTAAATTTACAAAAATGATTAATGACGCAACTACAGAAGAAATAGAAATGGCAATGAATGCAGCATGGACTGCCTTTCATGAATACAGAAAATTACCATTGTCAAAGCGGGCCGAATTTATGAAAGCCATTGCCATTGAATTGGAAAATTGCGGCGACACATTAATTCAAACAGCAATGGCTGAAACCAATTTGCCCGAAGCAAGATTGCGGGGCGAAAGAGGAAGAACGATTTTTCAACTAAACAGCTATGCTGCAGCCTGTGAAAAAGGCGAGTGGCTGGGAGCTAGTATTGATACAGCTATTCCGGATAAAGTACCACCAAAACCTGATATCAGGAAAATGTTGGTGCCGCTTGGCCCGGTGGTGGTTTTTGGTGCAAGCAATTTCCCTTTTGCTTATTCAACCGCGGGTGGTGATACAGCCTGCGCTTTTGCGGCCGGTTGTCCGGTTATTGTAAAAGGACACCCTGCCCATATTAAAACATCGCAAATGGTTGCTGATGCCATCTTGTTGGCAGCAGATAAATGCAATATGCCCAAGGGGATTTTTTCACACATACACGGCACCAGTTTTGAAACAGGCAAGGCCTTGGTAACACACCCACATACAAAAGCAGTAGGGTTTACGGGTTCTTATACAGGGGGTAAACAATTATTTGATTGGGGTAATCAACGGAAAGAGCCCATTCCTGTTTTTGCTGAAATGGGCAGTATCAATCCTGTTTTTTTATTGCCTGAAAAATTAAAAAATGCGGCTACTGAAATTGCACAACTTTATGCCGGTTCCATTACATTGGGCGTTGGACAGTTTTGTACAAATCCGGGATTGATTATTGGTGTAGAAAGCGAAGCCCTGCAAATCTTTATTCATGATTTAGGTAAAGCAATTCAAAAAATTACGCCAGCACCTATGTTGCATCCTGGCATTGTTGCGGCGTATAAAAAAAATAAAAGCAATGCGTTATTGCAGGAGGATGTTCATCTGATAGCGGAGTCTGAAATAACAATGAAAGAAAACGACGGTTTACCCACTGTTGCAACTGCGAGCGGGAAAACATTTTTGAACAATCCTGTATTACACCAGGAAGTGTTTGGACCTTATTCAATTGTTATACGTTGCAAGGATATGGCAGAGATGATTGAAGTAGCTAAACTCCTGGAAGGTCAACTAACAGCTACACTAATGGCTACAGATGCAGATATCACAGGTAACGATGAGTTGGTGGAAGCAGTAAAAAATATATGTGGGCGATTTATATTGAACAATGTTCCTACTGGCGTGGAAGTTTGTTTAAGTATGCACCATGGAGGACCATTTCCATCCTGTACCGACTCAAGATTCACTTCAGTGGGGGCTGATGGTATTAAACGTTTTGCAAGGCCAATTGCTTTTCAAAACTGGAGCAATTATCTTTTGCCGGATGAATTGAAAGATGAAAATCCGCTGGGTATTTGGAGAACGGTAAATAATGAATTAACTAAAGCAGTAGTATAAATTAAGATGAAACAGATAGCTCGCTGGTTTGTTTATTTGTTGAATAAGCAAACCAGCTGGTAACTGCTGCTGAAAGTATAAAATAGGTTATCAAAAAACTACCAATCCGGGAAAATAATTTACTTGCTCCAAACCAATCACCGAAGTAAATAACAAACCCAATTCCAACCAAAGCAGTCACAATTTCCCAAACAATGGCAGATTTATTTCCATCCATCAGTTCAGAATAAGCGTATACATAAATAAAAACAAAACCTCCGTAAAGGAACATTTGCGGACTTCCAATTTTTGCAATGTTGCCAAATAAATAGCTTATCAATAACAGCAATATAATCATCTGAATCCATATCCATACATTCAATAACGTAGCGCTTTTTGTGTTATATTTTTCGAAGCTGTAAACATTATCTATTTTATACACGGGGTATTTCGTAGCAACATCTGCAGGTCTCCATCCTGTCGGCATAAACCAGATACGCAATTTATCTTTAAAACTTTTTGCATACCAGGCATCCTGTATCATCAACCACATGTGTTGAAAATTTATCTTGATGGGGTTCCATGTTCTTACTGGCCTGGTAATACCATAAACTGGTTTTACATCAGGTAACTCCTCCTGGAATGTACCAAACAGTTTATCCCAAAAAATAAATATCTGAGAATAGTTTTTATCGATGTACTCTTTGTTGATGGCATGATGCACCCGGTGGTGTGATGGGGTTACCAATATCTTTTCTAAAAACCCCATCCGGTTAATATGTTGTGTATGATACCAAAACTGAGCAAACAAATGTATAGGTGCAACAGTAGCAATTATTATAGACGGCACTCCTAACAATGCAGCGGGTATTAACAGGAACGCAAATAACCTTACAAAAGTAGAAACGCTTTGACGCAACGCACAGGCAAGATTAAACTCTTCGCTACTATGATGGACAATATGACTGTTCCAGAAAAAATTAATTGTATGATCAATCCGATGTACCCAATAACCTGCAAAATCCAACACAATAAAAGCAATCACAATTGTAAGCAGGCCTGACTGTAAATGAATAATGGCAATATGTGTTACCAGCCATTCGTAACTTAAAATGGCAACACTTAAACCCAATACATCTTTGGTAACATTGGTTACACCGGAACTTAAACTGGCGATCATGTCCATGTTGGGAACAGTATCCTTTCCTTTGTACCATCCGTACCATTTTTCCAGTAATACCAGTGCTAAAAAGGCAGGCATGGCAAAAAGTAGAATTTTTCCGTACTGTTCCATATAGCTAAGAAACTTTAATTAAGTTGCAGTACAAATTTAATAAACTCGTTTGAAAAAAATATTTAATTGTAGAACCGCTTGCAACTGTGGCAATCCTTTTGCCTTTAGGTTTCTGGTATTAAAAAAAACTCTTTTATCTTGGCGTAGTCCCTAAAGTAAATAGAGCATATTATGGAGAAGTTTTATAATTGAGGTAGCATTCAGTTTAAATATATATCACAAAAAATAAAATCACAAGCATGAAAAGAAAATGTTTATTCATTGCAATTATTTTTCAATCTACTGTTGTTCTTTCTCAATCAGGTCTGGAAAAAATTGAATTCGTCAATTTTTCCAAAGTAAATATTACCGATGATTTTTGGAAGCCTAAGATTGATAAAGTGGCTACCGTTACCATTCCTGTTTGCATTGATCAAACAGAAGTAAAAACACCTCGCATAAGAAATTTCGAAAAGGCAGCACGTAAAAAAGGTGAAAAACATGAAGGTATTTTTTACGATGACAGTGACGTATTTAAAGCGCTGGAAGCGATGGCTTATTCCTTAAAAACACATCCCAATCCAGGCGTGGAAGCAAAAGCGGATGAATGGATTGATAAAATTGCAGCAGCACAACAACCCGATGGCTACCTGAATACTTTTTATACGTTGAATGAACCTCAAAACCGATATACCGATATGAGTATGCATGAAGATTACAATGCAGGCCATATGATTGAAGCCGCAGTGGCTTATTATAACGCAACCGGCAAACGCAAATTTCTGGATGTAGTTATTAAATGGGCCAATCATTTTGATGCTTTATTTGGCCCCAACAAAAAACACTGGGTAACCGGGCATGAGGAACTGGAACTGGCGCTGGTGAAATTGTTCAAAATAACCACTGATGAAAAATATTTAAAATTGTCAAACTGGTTATTGGAAGAAAGGGGACATGGTTATGCAAAGGGCTACACATGGACAGATTGGAAAGATACCGGGTATGCGCAGGACCTAAAGCCATTGATTGATCAGACAGAAATTACCGGGCATGCAGTAAGGGCCATGTATTTATATTCCGGCGCAGCAGATGTAGCCGCCCTTACAGGCAATATGGATTACCTGAAGGCAATGAAAAAAGTTTGGGAAGATGTTGTATTTAGAAATATGTATATCACTGGTGGCATTGGCAGCAGCGGCAGCAATGAAGGCTTTAGCAATGATTACGATTTACCAAATGATAATGCCTATTGCGAAACCTGTGCAAGTGTCGGTATGGTTTTCTGGAACCAGCGTATGAATGCATTAACAGGAGAAAGTATGTATATGGATGTGCTTGAAAAAAGTTTATACAACGGAGCGCTCGACGGGTTATCATTGGAAGGAGATCATTTTTTTTACGGTAACCCACTGGCATCTTATGGAAAAAATAACCGGAGGGAATGGTTTGGTACCGCCTGTTGCCCGGCCAACATTGCACGATTGGTAGCATCGTTGGGCAACTATATTTATGCGCAAAACAAGGATGGTATATGGATAAATTTATTTGTTGGCAGTAATGCCACCGTTGTTTTACCAAAAGGAAATATTGATATAAAAATGGAAACTAATTATCCATGGAATGGCAATATAAAACTACAATTGAATACAGCTAAAAAAATAAAGTGTGCGCTGCATATCCGTATACCGGGATGGGCCAGAGGTATTCCTGCTCCCGGCGGCTTGTACCATTTTGCAGATACCACATCCTCCAAATTAAATATAAAAATAAATGGCCTGCCTGCCGTTTATAGAGAAGAAAAAGGATACGCCATTATTGACCGGGAATGGGAAAAAGCAACTGTGGTAGAAGTGGAAATTCCAATGGATATTAAAAAAATTATTTCAAGAGAAGAATTGAAACAAGACAATGACAGGATAGCATTGCAACGGGGGCCATTGGTGTATTGCTTTGAAGGGGCCGACAACAACGGCAAAGCATGGAACATAATTTTACCCAATAATGCTTCATTTACCACTGAACCATTTGCTATAAAAAATGAAAATGTATTGGCACTGGAAGGCACGCTTCCTGTAGTAAATATTAGCCCAGATGGAACTTCTTTATCTACAGATCAACAAAAAGTAAGGGCCATACCTTACTATACCTGGTGCAATCGTGGCAGCAATGCAATGCAGGTTTGGTTGCCCACAAAAATGAAAGACATAAAAATTAATAACTGATAGTTTGTAAAGCAATAACTAAACCCGAAAGGGATCATCGGCAAAAATAATTCTGAATGAAAAACATAACTATTATCGGGGGCGGCGTTATCGGATTAACAAGTGCTTACTACTTACAAAAAGAAGGTTACGAGGTAACCATAATCGACAAAGGCAATATTACTGATAGCTGTTCTTTTGGCAATATGGGATATATATCTCCCAGCCACTTTGTGCCATTAGCAAGTCCCGGTATTATTTCGCAGGGATTAAAATGGATGCTTAGTTCTACTTCGCCCTTTTACATAAAACCCAGACTGGATATTGATTTAATGAAGTGGGGGTATCATTTTTGGAAAAGCAGTACTGCAGCCACTGTTGAAAAAAATGGACCTCATCTGATTGATATTTTAACACTAAGTCGCAAGTTGATTGATGAATTGAGGGATGATATCGGTGATACTTTTTCGATGGAGGAAAAGGGTTGTTTGATGATGTGCAAGCAACAAAAAACCTTAGACCATGAATTTCATCTTGCGGATGAAGCAGAAAAATTCGGCTTGAAAGTGGAACGCCTGAGCAAAGCTGCAGTGCAGCAACTGGAGCCTGATGTAGAACTTGATGTTGCAGGTGCGGTGCTATTTAAAGATGATTGTCATTTGCATCCTGGTAAACTAATGACTGCATTAAAAAGCTATCTTGATACCAAGGGAGTACAGTTTAAACTTAACACAACTGTAACAGGGTTTGAAAAATTAAATAATAATATTACTGCAGTTGAAACTGATAAAGGGAAATTTGATTGTGGAGAAGTTGTATTGTCACCCGGAAGTTGGCTACCTGTTGTTGCAAAAATGATGGGCATTAAAATATTATTGCAGGGGGGGAAAGGATACAGTTACACTTACCCGGATATGAAAAATAATATTAAATATCCTGCAATATTGGTAGATGGAAGATGCGCCCTTACACCATGGGGAAACCAATTAAGAATTGGAGGTACTATGGAAATAAGCGGCCTTAATAATAAGGTATTAGTAAAACGTATGCAGGGTGTTTATGATTCAGTAACAAATTTTTATCCTGGATTGAAAATTGATTTTCCTGCTGCTGATAAAATATGGAATGGCCTTAGGCCGGTATCGCCTGATGGATTGCCTTACATAGACAGGGCTACTGGTTTTGAGAATGTGATAATAGCGGGAGGCCATGCCATGTTGGGTATATCTGAGGCAACAGGAACGGGCAGATTGGTTACAGATTTAATTCAGCGCAAAACAAGTAAAATAGATATCAGTGCTTTTAAAGCCGATCGTTTTTCCTGATAAAACAAAAAAGGCGATTGACCAATTTTTTAGCATTGATCAATCGCCTTTTTTGCACATCTCATGAGATTGCTACTCTTTTTTAGGAGCTATCACCGGCACCGCTTTTTCCCTAATCAATTTGTTTAATTCCACCACATCAACATCCATTAATTGTTTTAGTTTTTTAAGCTGAATATCGGCCATCGCACTCAAGTCAGTATAAGCTTGTTTTACCTGCTGGGTTGGGGCATTGTAACCACTGTTGGCATAATCAAACAAACCGCCTATTTTATCGTTTAAGCGAATGGGATAGTTCAATACATCTTGCCCGCTCTTGGATTTTGTTTGATACAGGGCTTCTTCAATCACCGTTAATTGTTTATTGATAGTATCACCCTTTTCTTTTATTTCTTTTGGCAAATCTTTTCCCTGGCGCTCAGCAAAACCATTGATCTGTGTACGCATATCCCGGATATTTTTAATGGCTTTTTGTATCTCACTAAATTTATCCCTGATGGTAATAAGCGTATTAAACTGGTCTTCATATTCCTGCTGCGTTACTTTGTATGTTGGATTTGCTAAAATAAAAAATGTCTGTATTATAGAATCGCTACCCACTTTTACTTTTGTAAAATACTGGCCTGGTGAGGCTTTGGGGCCACCAACCGAGCCGTTCCATAAAATCATCCCCTCTATCTTTTCTGCTTCAGGATAATTCATATTCCAAACAAACTGGTTCATGCCTTTAGTAATTTCAAATTGATCTTTTTTCTCTTTGGCATCTGTTGCAAAAGTTTTAATTTCTTTTTTATTTTTATCCAGTATGGTGATACTCGCCTTCATGCTGTCAACAATCTCCTTTACATAATAATTAATCACCGAACCATTGGGTGCATTTGTACCTGCATTTTTTGCATTGCCGTTTACAGAACCATCCCGGCGATAAGCATCATTTACCGGTAACACATAAAGATTTTTAGTCAGCGTAGCGGCATCAAATTGTTGCACAGGTGTAAGGTCGTCAATGCTCCAGAAAGCACGCCCCTGTGTAGCAATAATCAAATCATTGTTTTTGATGGTAAGATCTGTAATGGGAACAATGGGTAAGTTCAACTGAAACGGCCGCCAGTTAACGCCATCATTGTAACTTATGTACATACCATATTCTGTACCGGCATATAATAGGCCTGCACGTTTTTTATCAGCACGAATCGTTCTTGCAAAATGCATAGCTGGTATACCATTCGTAATTTCCTTCCATGTTTTACCATAATCCTCCGTCTTAAAAATATAGGGTTTAAAATCATCCATTTTATATTTTGTACCTACGATATACACTGCACCTTTTTTGAATGGGTCAGCATCAATGCAATTCCACATCATCCATTTGCCTGCTGTTGGGGGTGTTACATCCGCCCAGTTTTTGCCGCCATCTTTACTTACATTTACCCGCCCGTCATCACTGCCCGTCCACAACAAATCTTTTTCATAAGTACTTTCTATCGCCGTAAAAATGGTACAGTAATATTCTACTGAGGTGTTGTCCTGCGTAATCGGGCCACCGCTGCTGCGCTGCTTAGTCGTATCATTGGTGGTAAGGTCAGGGCTAATCATTTCCCATGTTTGTCCTTCGTTTTCTGTTACAAATAAATTTTGCGCACACACATACAACCGTTTAGGATTGTGGGGTGAAAAGAAAATCGGGAAGTTCCATTGAAATCGGTATTTCATAGTAATAACACCGGCACCCATTGGGTTATCGGGGTATACACTAATGGCCCTGTTCTCACCGGTTTTATGATCATAGCGGCTCAGGTATCCGTCATAGTTACCACCATAAACAATATCAGGATTGAGCGGATCGGCTACCACATAGCCGCTTTCTGCACCTGCTGTCGGGCTCCAGTCGGCGGTAGTAATCTGGTCGCCATCACTGGCACTTAATATTCTAACCGTACTATTGTCCTGCTGTGCGCCCAATATGCGATACGGAAAATGATTATCTGTTGAAACCCTGTAGATCTGGGCTGTTGGCTGGTTTTCATAAGTGCTCCAGTTGGCGCCTGCATCAAAGCTTACCTGTGCTCCGCCATCGTCTGCCACAATCATCCGGTTAGCATCCTCAGGGTCAATCCAAAGATCATGATGATCCCCGTGTGGCGTGTTGATGGATTGTTTAAATGTTTTGCCCCCATCTGTACTTCGGTACATGCCTACGTTCAATGCATAAATAATATTTTCATTTTTTGTATCTGCAAAAATTTTGCTGAAGTACCATGCCCGCTGGCAAATATTGGCATCATCTGTTTGTTTTTCCCAGGTATCTCCGCCATCATCACTCCGGTACAATCCCCGGCTTTTGCATTCAATTAAAGCATAGACTCTTTCAGGGTTCACGGCACTTACGGTAATACCAATATTGCCAATGATTTCTTTTTTAGGCATCCCTTTTTTATCCATCAGATTGGCCCATGTTTCACCGCCATCGGTACTCTTCCATAAAGCACTTCCGGGGCCACCACTTTCCAGGCTGTAAGGAGTACGGCGAATGTTCCAGGTGCTTGCATATAGTACATTCGGGTTGCCGGGTTCCATTACCAGTTCGGCGGCGCCTGCATTGGCATTCGCAAACAATACCCTGCGCCATGTTTTTCCACCATCTGTTGTTTTGTATACACCACGTTCTTCACTGGGTCCAAACAAATGACCGATCACTGCTGTCCAAACAATGTCAGGGTTTTTAGGATGAACAATGATGCGGCTGATATGCCGTGCATTTTTTAAACCAATATTTTTCCAGCTACGGCCACCATCCTCACTCTTCCACATGCCGTTAATCCCTTCACTCACATTGCCCCTTAATGTATTTTCTCCTTCGCCCACATATAAAATACTTTCATCGCTTGGGGCTACTGTTACAGCACCAATGGTACCGCCAAAACTTTTATCAGTTATATTTTTCCAGTTGCTGCCGCCGTCAGTCGTTTTCCATACACCACCACCAACAGAACCAAAGAAAAAAGTATTTTTATTTTTATAGCTGCCTGCCACGATACCACTGCGGCCACCCCTGAAAGGGCCTACCTGCCTGTATTTTACTTTACCAAATAAAACAGAATCTGTAGCTGCTAAAGAAGTTTTTTCTTTTTGTGCTGATGCGGATAGCACAGCCAGCATTGCTGTAAGAGAAAGCAGTAGTTTCATGAAAAATGATTTTTTGAAATTGGAAATTACAACAAAGCTTTGAATGTTATTGTTTGCTTTGATGGATGGCAATATTTTATAGAGTTGATTTTTTTTAATTGAATGAAATAGAACCGCTGATTATTTTTTAAGATTGTTGATCAGCTGCTGTTTAAAGAAGGATTGTTTTTATCTCTAAATTTATTATGAATGTTCAATTGAAACAGCATTAATTATCAAAACATATAATTTCTCTTTTTCGTCTCACACTAAAGTCATACTTTTCAACTACAATTCTAACTATGCATCTTTCAAAACGGTTTCAATTATTTAAACGGCTTCTTATTCCTTTAGTTTTACTGGGGTGTTTAACAATAATTGGTTCTTTAGGTTATATGCTTATTGAAAATTATAATTTCCTGGAAGCTTTTTACATGACCATCATTACGGTAGCCTCGGTAGGTTTTAATGAAGTACATCCGCTAAGCGATACCGGCCGGGTTTTCACCATCTTTCTTATAGTAATTAATCTTGGATTATTCACTTATTTCATTTCGTTGTTATCCCGTTATTTTTTCGATATTGAGTTTATAAATAAATATAAAATGATTAACATGGAAAATAAAATTCAGCACTTAAACAATCATGTTATTATTTGTGGCTTTGGCCGCAATGGAAAAGAAAGTGCTCAAATTTTATATAATAATAAAATTCCTTTTGTAGTGCTGGAAGAAAAGGAGGAGGCTTTTACCGACCTTAATTTTGAAGTTACTCATTTAATAAAGGGAAATGCTACAAGGGATGAAGTATTGTTGGACGCAGGAATAAAAAATGCAAGAGCACTTATTTCAACCCTGCCGGTAGATGCAGATAATTTATTTGTGGTGCTTACCGCAAGGCAACTCAATCCTGCACTAACCATCATCAGTCGTGCTTCACAGGATACCTCTGTAAACAAATTAAAAATAGCTGGAGCAAACAACGTAATAATGCCCGATAAAATTGGAGGCGCCCATATGGCAACATTGGTAATGCTACCAGATGTAGTAGAGTTAATATCAATACTGGGAACAAGAAGCAATCAACAGTTTAGGGTAGCGGAATTAAAGGTGACTGGGGGTATCACTTTAAATGAATTGAATCTTTGGAATAAAACCAATTGTACCATTTTGGGCATAAAGGGAGAAGAGAGTGAGTTTATTATCAATCCCCTTTCCTCTTATATTATTAAACCGGGCGAACGATTAATTGTTATGGGAAGTGATGAACAGATTGAAGAAGCCAGAAAAATTGTGTAGACATAATTGTAGTGATTAAATTGAGCGGTGTATATTGAAAGCTAAATACTGTAAAGAATAGTAGTGCAAATAATTCTTTACGATAAAAGAGACTTCCTTATAAAAGTAAATTTGTCTAACGCTTGAGATATGCCAGCATCCTATTTAAAAAATATTGCTATTGTAAGCAACCCTCTTGCAGGTGTGGGAAGAGCAACTGATTGTGCTAAAAAAATAACAAAAGCACTGGTTGAGAAGAATATTGATCATGCGCTTTTTAGTAAACACTGGCCAACAGATTTCAACAACTTTACAGATATTTTTATTGTAGGTGGTGATGGTACCTTGAATTATTTTATCAATTATTATCCCGGTATACAGTTGCCACTAGTTATTTTTAATGGCGGCACGGGCAACGATTTTCACTGGCTGCTTTATGGCAATAAATCTTTTCAGCAGCAACTGGAAACCGCATTGAATGAAACTCCAAAGCCTATCGATATTGGAAAATGTAATGACCGTTATTTTATAAATGGGGTAGGTATTGGCTTTGAAGGTGAAGTAGCCAAAGCTTTAACAGGCAAGCAAAAGTTATCCGGTAAAAAATCTTTCTTTATCACTATTCTAAAAAAAATAATTAGCTATCGCTCAAAAAATTACGTAATTTATACTGGCGAATTTAGCTTAAAGGGGAAAAAGTTTTTGGTAGACGTAAGCAATGGCAGCCGGGCCGGTGGAGGATTTCATGTTGCCCCCGAAGCCAAGGCAGATGACGGCTTGTTTGATGTTGTTATTGTTGATGCACTAAACCCATTAAAACGATTGCATTACCTGCCCGTTATTGAAAAGGGGAATCACCTTCAATTGTCATTTATCCACTACTTTCATTCACAAAAAATTATGATTGAAAGCAATCGATTAATTCAATACCATCTGGATGGGGAGTATGCCGAGGCACCAAAAATCGCTATTGAAATATTACCTGCTGCATTGCAATTTCGGTTTTAATGTTAGCGCCTGTTTATTTAGCATAGCCTATTCAAAAAACCGTAAGAAAATATATTTTCCAGCAATTAATTTGAAGCTGTCTACCTGAAATAAAATAATTTCTTTTTTGAAAAGAATTGAGTAATCCGGATTGGGATTGGATAGTGTTCGCCATTGGTAATCCTTAACCTGCTGCTTATAAAAAACAATTTTTAATGCTGAAACGTTATTGTACTTTGCTTATTCCTAATAAATCTTCAATAAATAAAAAAAATAGTATGCGAAATTTTTTTCTATGTTTCACGGTAATGTTTACTGTGTTCAGCAGCAACGCACAAAATAGCCCTTCCTGGTTGCGTTATCCCGCTATTTCTCCCGATGGAAAAACCATTGCTTTTGGCTACAAAGGCGATATTTATAAAGTAGATGCCAGTGGCGGTACTGCTGTTCCTTTAACCATTCATGAAGCACAGGATATGATGCCCGTTTGGAGCCACGATGGTAAATACATTGCTTTTGCCAGTGACCGTTATGGTAATTTCGATGTGTTTTTAATGCCTGCAGCTGGAGGCACACCAACCAGGATTACTTACAATAGTGCCGGTGATTTTCCATTCGATTTTTCGGCAGATGATAAGCAGGTTATTTTTGGCAGTGCCAGAAATATACAGGCTGCGAATGTACGTTTTTATAGCCCCCGTTTATTTCAAAACCTATATACAGTGCCTGTTTCAGGAGGCAGACCGGTATTGGTATCTGGTGCCGGTATGGAAAGAGCGCATTATAACAGCAAAGGAAATCAAATTGTATTTGAAGATAGAAAAGGCTACGAAGATCCGTGGCGAAAACACCATACTTCTTCAGTTACAAGGGATATTTGGGTGATGGATGTTAAGAGCAACCAATTCAAAAAAATTAGTGATTTTGAAGGAGAAGACAGGGAACCTGTTTTTGGCAGTGATGACCAGTCTGTTTATTACCTCAGCGAAAAAAATGGCAATCAAAATATTTATAAAAAGTCGCTCGGTACAGCACCGGTTGAAAAACAATTATCTACCTTTAAAACCAACCCTGTTCGCCATTTAAGCATCAGTAAAAGCAATACGCTTTGCTTTACAAATGATGGTGACATTTATACCTTAGCAGAGGGCAGCATACCTAAAAAAGTAATCATTCAGATTTATAATGATGGCAGACAGAATGTAGAGAAAAATGTACCTGTAAATGGTAATGTCGGTGCATTTGCATTGTCGCCCAACGGTAAAGAAATAGCCTTTGTTACAAGGGGCGAAGTATTTGTAACAAGTGTAGATGGTACCCAGACAAAACGCATTACCAACACGCCACAACAGGAACGCATGGTTGCCTGGTCGCCCAATGGTAAAAGTCTTATTTATGCAGCAGAACGCAACGATAACTGGGATATTTATACCACTTCAATTGTACGCAAAGAAGAGCCTTATTTTTATGCTGCTACGGTATTAAAAGAAGAGCCTTTGATTGCGACCGGTAACGAAGAATTTTTACCAAAATATTCGCCAGATGGTAAAGAAGTAGGCTACCTCGAAAACAGGAATGTGCTTAAAGTATACACCATCGCTACCAAACAATCCCGTACCATTATTCCAGCAGGACACAACTACAGCTACGCTGATGGCGACATTGATTTTAACTGGAGCCCTGATGGAAAATACATTTTAGCAGATGATGAATACTTTGGTTTTGGTGGTTCTCATGCTGCAATTCTAAAAGCGGATGGTACAGGTACTGCGATTCATCCCATTAACAGCGGCTTTGGAGAAGACAATCCCAAATGGGCTTTAGATGGGAAGTTGATGACATGGATCAATAACCGGGAAGGCCGCCGTTCGCTGGCTTACCAGGGAAACAGGGAAGTGGATATTTACGGTGCATTTTTAGACCCTGCGGCTTACGATGAATTTAAATTATCTAAAGATGATTATACCTTGCTAAAAGATAAAGCAGCAACGGATAAAAAAGATTCTACTGCCAAAAAAGATTCTGCAGGTAGTAAAAAATTTATACCTGATTTTACCGGGATCGACAATAGGAAAATCCGTTTAACTATTAACAGCTCTTCTATCAGCGATTATGTTGTTACCCCCGATGCCAGTAAAGTTTATTACCTCGCTTCTTTTGAAAAGGGCTACGATTTATGGGTTACAGAACCCCGTACACACGACACCAAAATATTGGCTAAACTTGGCGGAAGCCCAAGTGGTATTGAAATGAGCAAAGATGGCAAAAGTGTTTTTGTAACCAACAATGGCAGCTTATTAAAAATTGATGATGCCGGTAAATCAACGCCTATCAGTATTGCAGCAGAAATGGTTTTGGATGCTGCTAAAGAAAGAACATATATTTTTGATCATTGCTGGCGGCAGGTGAAAGCAAAATTTTATGATCCCACTATTCATGGGATTGACTGGAAAATGTACAAGGAAACCTATGCTAAATTTTTACCGCACATAACCAACAACTACGATTTTCAGGAACTATTGAGCGAAATGCTGGGAGAGTTAAATGCCTCTCATACAGGGGGCAGGTACTCTCCACAAATGCTTAACCCGGATGTTACTGCGGCATTGGGTTTATTGTATGATGAAACCTATACTGGCAATGGACTTAAAGTAACAGAAGTTATTACCGGCGGCCCGGTAGATAAAGCCGACAGCAAAATAAAAGCAGGCTGTATTATTGAAAAGATAGATGGAGAGCCAATAACAGACGCAGAAGACTGGGCTAAATTGCTAAACCGCAAAGCAACAAAAAATACGTTGCTCACAGTATTAGATGGAAAGACGAATGCCCGCTTTGAAGAATCCGTTAAGCCAATATTGTTTGCCGAAGAAGCAGCATTGATGTATAAACGATGGACCAATATGATGTACAATATGGTTGATAAACTAAGCGGCGGAAAGGTTGGTTATGTGCACGTGCAGGGTATGAATGATGGAAGTTACAGAACTGTTGTAGATGAGGTGATGGGTCGCAATAAAACCAAACAAGCATTAATTGTTGATACAAGATTCAATGGTGGTGGCTGGTTGCACAATGATTTGAATACTTTTTTAAGTGGTAAATCTTATTTGCGTTTTGCACCACAAAGTAACCCGGTTCCGGCAAGTGAACCAATGGACAGGTGGCAGAATCCGAGCTGTGTGTTAATGAGTGAAGGCAATTACAGCGATGCGTTTATCTTTCCATATGTGTATAAAGACAATGGCATTGGTAAATTAATAGGCATGCCTGTACCAGGAACAGGTACAGCCGTTTGGTGGGAAACGCAAATTGATCCTACCATTGTTTTTGGAATACCGATGATAGCAACTATTGGTAAAGAAAACCGGCCAACAGAAAATCTGCAACTGGAACCTGATATGAAAGTTACCTTACCTTACGAAGATTTTTTAAATGGTAAAGACAGCCAGTTAGAAGCTGCTGTAAAAGAAATGTTGAAGACGGTTGGGAATAAATAAAATATTGTTTACGCAAAAGGCAGCTACTCTTTTAAAGAGCAGCTGCCTTTTTTAATGCTAAAAAGACTACCATTTTTTTAATTCCAATATCGTAAATAAATATTCTGGAGTTACAATTCTTTCTTCTCCATTTACTAAATACCAAGGCGATATTTGTTGGTTGGTTGGGTTGTTTAAAAGGTGAATATCCTGGGCCGGCATATAGCTTTGTGCCAGCTGGTAAATTCTGTTTCCTTTCACATTGGTGGCAACATCCATTACGATTACAGCATGGCCGGGAAAGCCTCCACGGATGAGTACATCACCCGGTAAAATAGCGTTCATCATTGTTGGCTTTAGTTGTTTTGCCAGTGATGCACTGCCGCACCTTCCAAAAACACGATCCAGATAGGCATCAAAATTTACCCTTGTGCAGGGTTCCTTAAACAGATATTGCTTGCCTTCATTATCAATAAATAAAATCTTATCAAATTCCTTTTGTGAAAATAAGTATTCTGCCCGCAGCCGCATCACCGCATCAGCACATTGCTGAAGGTCTTTTTTGCTAACAGAAATATCCAGTACGGCAAATTGCGCTGATTGATTTTCTTTTTTTCTGCCATCAAAAAGATAAACAGTATTATCTGTTTTTAAACTTGTTTTTCGAAGCCATGCTGCAAATGATCCTGTTTCAGCAGGCGTTCTGGTATAGCCTGCAGGTAAAGGAATTTGTTCAATCGTGTTATAATGTGGCGGCTTTTCATTAGTTGAAACAGCAGCATTTTTTGCGTAAGAATTACTTGAATTGTTACAGGAGAGAAAGACAAATAATAAAATTATTTTGGCAGATTTTAAAAGCATGGCCTGCTATTTTTGATGGATGAAATTGTAAGATGCAGCTTCAATCGTTTTCCATATAAAATATAGTATTGCATAACTAATAGGTAAGTAGGAGCCAATCAATCAATGTGACAGCTTGTAAAAAAATGAGGAGACGAATAGCTAGAATTAAAGTAACTTTTATAAATATTAGTAGGGGCTAACATTGACTGATTGCTGCTCAACTTTAGTGACAGCATTTGAAGCAAGGTTTGTTATAAACGAATGACCTGTACCAAACGTAGCAAAATCACTCTTTAAAAAATGAGAGGTAACAGACAATTCATCTGCTACTCTTTGCACAGATAGATAATGAAATAATGGTTTGTACTCTTCTGCAATATCTGGCAACCTTTTATCAGAAGTATCCATTGGCTGGTGCAGACCTCCACCTCCACCGATTACTAAAAAATCTTTACCCAGTATTTTAAAATGCTCAAAGCTATGCGCATGCCCGGTAATAAACAAGCGGGCTTTTTTTGAGTTGATATATGGCTTTACAAAGTTTTGCTGCACCTGGCTTGAGGAGCCTACAATTTTGCTATTGGTGTAGGGCGCATGATGGCAGGTTACAATTACGGCTTTAATTGCATTGCTTGTATCTAATGCATTCAAAGTGCTTTGATACCAATCATTTTCTTTTTTCTTATCTGCGGCTGAAAGTTTACTGAAATTTGAATTTAGTAAAACAATGGCAACGGAATCGGTTACTGAAAGATAGCCGGTACGTACATTCTCGGGAAATCTTTTATCAAAATTTTGCTCCCCTTTTTTTTTGCGCCCCATCACATCATGATTTCCAAGCAGGCCACATACTGTTGTATTTTCTTTGCGGCAACTGTCTAAAAAGCGATCTACCTTTTTCCATTTATGGTTATTGAATCCCAATGAAACTACATCGCCCAACATATATAAACTTTGAGGCTTCGTTTTTAAAATTTCAGAAAATAACAGTGAAGTGGCTTTTATGTTATGGGTAGGTTTTAATATTATTTTTTCAACCATCATGGGTTGCTGTGTATCGCTGATAAAATCTATACTGACTGCCTGTGAAACCGGCGGTTGTTGAATTTGGGCCATTGAAAATAACGGCGCAATGAAAGTTGCAATTAAAAAAATATTGTTTTTTTTCATTGGAATAATATTGGCTTGCATTACTTAAAAATCCGCCACACCAAAAGCGCCTGTAAAGATAATAAATTGTCTTTTGTTTCAAAAGCATTCATCCATTTTGCTTCCGCTGCAAGTCCTAATTTTTTTGAAAGTGGTTGTGTATATGATAAAGCAATATTCGAGCCTAAGCTGAAAGTTTTGGATTTTACCTGCCCATCGTAATTGAGCCGGGTGGTTAACCAATAAGAACCTAACCCGGCAAAAATACTTACTCTTTTTACTACAGGCATTGACCATACAATCAGCAATGGTATAGCATCCAGGCTTACTTTGCCGGATACATTGCCATTTTTTACGTGGTATGAATAAAAATTTGTGTAGCCGGTTTCTATACCAAGCCGAAGGCGATAGCCCGGGTGCCACATTATCCTGAAAGTGCCAACAGGGCTGATTTTGGAAACATCACCCTGAAGAATTCCGGCTGTGGGGTTAATGGTGGTTGTGTAGCCTGCAAAACCGCCCCCAACATATAAAACGAATGATTGTTTTCTCGTTACAACAGTATCTGTTTTAACATTTGATTGTGCAAACGAGTTGTTAACCGACATGGCAGCCAGCATTACCACTGCCAAAAAAATTGTTTTACTGATGTACATAATAATTAAAAGCTACGCATGATGGAAAATTAGATAGGATGCCATCGAAATGGCCCTCATTGGTAAAACGGGTAATAAATTCAGGCACATCTACTGTCCAAACAAAAGCTTTTCTACCTTGTGTATGAATACGGTCAACCTGGTCATTTTGGGTACCTTCTGTAAACCGGGGAGCCCAAATTTTTGCATTTGTTTTTTCAACATCTTCAATACTTAGTTCACATAAAGAGGGGGTATTTGCATAATCCGGTAAAGCTAAAAATTGGCTCAACTGGTCTTTTCCAGGAAGACCAATTAGGATATCAAGTTTTCTGCCACGGGCTGCTGCTATTTGTAAAAATTCTTTTTGAATGGCTGCTACGGGTTTAAGAGACCCCACATATTTTGTATCTAACCAAACAAAAGATAATTCAGTTTGGTAAACAACCGCATTTAGTGCCTCTCTAAGTGTGGGAATTTTTTCTCCATGTATCAACCTTACAAAAGTTGATAACTGTTCGTAAGTATAATTTTCTATCGGGCCAATAAGGCCGCATTTTTGAATTTCCCGAAGGTTTAGTTTATTGTCGTGGTACAATATCGGTACGCCATCTTTTGTAAAACGTACGTCAATTTCTATTCCTGTAGAGCCAAATTCAGGCGTCTTTAAAATCATTTCTACAGAGTTTTCGGAAACGGGTAACAGATCTGATGTGCGGCCACCGGAGCGGTGTGCCACAATTTGAAATTGCGTTGGGTTGTGGTTTAATTTTCGGTTATACGTAAAGGAAATCGGTAGTTGTGGATCGGACTGTCCATTACCGTATACCCCCTTAACAGTAATACTTCCGGGAGTAACAACGGGAGCAGCTGTTAATAGGTTTGTTGCGCCATCTTCCGCGTTGATGGTTAACCGTATAATGCCTGTTTCTGTACTCACCATTTTGCGCCAGTAACCATTTAGCAAAATAGATCCATTCAATTGTTTCCCTTCGCAAATAAAATAGGCGATGTCTTTTCCTAAAAATCCTGAAATATGAAAAGTAGTATCACCACCTTTAATGGCATAATTCCATTTAACAGCCACCAGCTCACCAAAAAAATCAGTGCTGCTTGAAATAGTATAAACACCTTCCATTGCAGAACGGGTAGTAAAGTTTAGCCGCTTTGCTGCCGGGGCATTAAATAAATCCCAGTTGGCACTGTCAGGCATTATAACCTCGTATGTTTTTTTACAGGATAAAAAAATACAGGATAAAAAAAATATAGTAATGATGCGTCTCATAAGATAAATCCTACAGTTATTTGAGGGTAAAAAACTTTTCGGTTTGTTTTGTAAAACAAGGCCCAGGTTTGCCAGTAAAAATAATTATTGATAGCAGAGACGGCCAGGGTTAAATGTTTCTTATTATAAAATGGTTGCTCCAGGGCCAGGGTAAAAGTTTCGCCGTTGTAATAGGCTTGTTCCGAAGAAAATTTATCGTCACCATTAACAGCCTGGTAATGCAAATTGACAGAAACCTGCGCCTTGAAAGTTATAAGGAGATCTTTTTTTGTTTTATAGCCCAGGGAAACATGTGAATAGTTCAGCACTCCAGATGCCTTGCTGTTAAAGCCTCCTAATTTTAAAACACCAAACCAACAACCAATATCATCACCGGCGCTAAAATACAGGTTCTTACTTAAAGGCTTTGAATAACGGATGCCTGTGGAAAGATGGTTTTGTAAAACCTGGAACCATAATCTGCTGTCTAAAATAAAATGATTGTTGATTCTTCTTAATAGGCGGTAGTCGCCGCAAGGCACCCTTAATCTTACTTCTTCGGTAATATCTTCAGGGGTGGTCATTAATGTAAAGCCAATAGAGGAACGCCATTTTTCTTTATACATTGGATAAGGGAAAAAGATGGCTGCATGTTTTGGTTGAAAACTGGTATCCTGGGCTGAAGTGGTAGTTGATAAATTTATTGCAGCTAACAGCAAAAAGATAAACCGGCCATAAGAAACCGGTGTATTATATTTTAGTTTTGAAGGTTTGATCACTTTTTTCATTAAGACGATTAAATACTACAACATGCTTGTAATTAAAGATAAGCCTTTTATTAAAAAAAATAGTTGATGCTGTTATTTTAAATGTTTCCATTTTATTCATGCAGGGGGCAATATTTTGCTTTACGGCATTAAAGCAAAATAATAAATTGGCATCAAAAAAAATACAATACGGTTTGTACCAGCAACGTTATTCACTAAGCTGCCCTTTATAAGGGGTACCTTTAGCAGAAATAGTTTTATACTTCTACTATGAAACGAACTTTAAAGTATTACCGCATCATCTGGCTTAAACACGATCTACCTGCAGGCCTTTCTGTTTTTCTTGTAGCACTCCCCCTTTGTTTGGGTATTGCATTGGCTTCCGGCGCACCACTTTATGCAGGCCTTTTATCGGGCATCATTGGAGGATTGGTGGTGGCATTAATCAGCGGCTCTCAATTAGCAGTATCAGGTCCTGCTGCTGGGTTAACCACATTGGTTGCGGCTTCCATTATTTCACTTGGAGACTACAAATTATTTTTGTTGGCTGTAATGGTGGCAGGTTTATTTCAGTTGGTACTGGGCTTGCTAAAATTGGGAGCCATTGCCAACTATTTTCCTTCTTCAGTAATTAAAGGGATGTTAGCAGCTATCGGTATCATTCTTATTTCAAAACAAATTCCGTTGGCGTTGGGATACGATCAACCAGATTTCTGGACAAGTGGTTTTATAAATTTATTTTCTTCGGCACATTTCTTAGGTAATATCCACGACTTCAATCATCATATTACTCGTGGTGCTATTTTAATTACGGCTGTTTCTTTACTCATTCTTATGTTACTTCAGCAGCCATTTGCAAAAAAACTGAAAGTTATTCCTGCACCGTTGTTGGTGGTTATTATTGGCATTCTCACCAATATTGCTTTTACAAATGCGGCTTCTGCATTTTCTTTAAAACAAACACAACTGGTAAATATCCCTTCCAACATTTTTGCAAGCATTAGTTTTCCTGCGTTTTCTAAATTGTTTTCTACCACTGAAATATGGAAAGATGGATTAATAATTGGGCTATTGGCAACTTTGGAAACATTGCTTTGTATTGAAGCGGTTGACAAATTAGACAGGCGCAACCGTATAACACCCGTAAACAGGGAGCTTGTGGCGCAAGGCATTGGTAATATTACCTGCGGATTGCTTGGGGCAATACCAATAACTGCAGTGGTAGTAAGGGGTGCGGCCAATGTGGATGCTGGCGGAAGAACAAAACTTGCTGCTTTTACACATGGCCTTTTTTTGTTGCTTGCTGTATTACTTGTTCCTTTTTTGCTAAACAAAATCCCTTATGCTTCGCTTGCCGCAATATTATTGGTTACAGGATACAACCTCACAAAACCAACATTATTCCGCAATATGTTTAGTCTTGGCTGGAAACAGTTTATTCCATTTCTGCTTACCATTATTGTGATACTCGCTACTGATTTGCTGATAGGTGTCAGCATCGGTTTATTAATTTCGATATATTTTATAATTCAAAATAATTTTAAAGCAGAATATAAAATTACAAAGACCCAACATGGTGGCATTGATACAGAATACATCAAACTCAATAGCAATGTAACTTTTTTGAATAAAGTAAAATTGCGTAAAACCTTGGATGAAGTACCAGAGTACAGTGTACTTACCATCGATGGCAGTGAATGTAATTTTATTGATTACGATATTTTAGAAATAGTAAGTGAGTACCATATCAAAGCTAAGGAAAGACACATCGAACTACACCTTAAGGGAATTAAAAAAGTAAATGTTACTGCAATACATTGATGATTTTTCAGCCTTTTTCTTATGTCAAAATGTTTTGGGCTGAATGCTGCAAAGTAATATTTACAGCATTATTTAAATGGGTTATCAACAATATTAAAATTGCCTTCTTCATTATTCTCCAATGCCGCTCTTATTTCATTTTCGAGTAAACCGCTGCCACCACCCCAGTGCTGAATTATTTTTATATCAGGATTTTGCAATGTAAAAATTTTCCTAAGCTTTATTTCACTGTCAGCTTTTATGCCGCCACCAAGTAAAACCAAATCGTATGGATGCTGGTGAAAAAATTCAATGGCTGTTTCATCTTCGCCGGTGCCAGTGGCATTCCAGTTGTCGTTTTTATTAATCAACCGAAGTACTGTTTGCAGAATGTCGGTCTCTCTGCCTATTACCAGTATTTGTATTTTGTTCATAATTTAAAAGTAAATTCAGCAATGTTTTTTCTTTTACGTTCTGTTAATTCTCTCGTTTTAAAAGGCTCTTCCAGTGTTTCAGCACCGGCTAAAAACCCCGTTGCAATTACACAGAATGCATCCTGGTTTTCTGACAGGTTTAAATTTTCTGTTAGCTTAATTTTATTGAAGCCAGCCATAGGGTGACAATAAATATTCATCGCCCTCGCCTGCAACAACAGGTGTGCATTTGCCATACCAAGGTCATGTCCGGCATAAGCATTTACGGTATTGTTTGCCTCAAATGTTTTTCTCGCCACAGCTACAATAAGTGCCGCCGCATTTTTAGCCCAAGGTTGATTGCCAGGGAGTAAACAATTACAGATGTTATCAAAAGCCTCAGTTCCTTTTTTTGCATAAATGTATTGCCATGACTGTTCGTTGTTGGCACTTGCTGCCCAGCTCGCTGCTTCAAACAAGGTATTTAATTCTTCATCAGTAATAGTCTTATTAGAGAAAGCTCTTGCACTCCACCTGTTTTTTATAACATCTAAAACCGGGTATGTTGTTTTTGCTATTTTAATTGTGTTCATTCTTTTTAATTTTGTTTGTTTATCTACAGTGCCATCGGCACTTCCATTAATAGAAACTCTGCGTCTGTTTCGGCAGTAATTTGTACACTGTCGGTATCCCAAATCCCAAGACCGTCACGGGTGTTTATAACCTGGTCATCTATTTTTAGATCGCCTTTTAGGTTAAATACATACAGGCCATTTCCTTTTGCTTTAAACTTGTATTCGGTGGCTGTGCCTTTATCAAAATTGGCTAAATGAAACCAGGCATTTTGGTGAATCCACACACCAGCATCCTCCGTATTGGGAGATAATATTTGTTGCAATTTATTTTTCCTGTCTTCCAGGTGCAGGGGAATCTGATCGTAGCGGGGCGTCACATTTTTTTTATTTGGGAACACCCAAATCTGCAAAAATTTAACCGCTTCTTCTTTGTTTTTGTTATACTCGCTGTGTTGTATGCCGGTACCGGCGCTCATTACCTGTATCTCGCCATTTTTAATTACGGCCACATTGCCCATACTATCCTTGTGTTCCAAATCACCTTCGAGCGGAATACTGATGATTTCCATATTATCGTGTGGGTGTGTGCCAAATCCTTTACCTCCGGCTACAATATCGTCGTTCAATACCCTCAATGCTCCAAAGTGTATCCTTTCGGGATTGTAATAGTTTGCAAAACTAAAAGTGTGCTTGCTGTGCAGCCATCCGTGGTTTGCATCACCACGGGTATCGGCTTTATGTAGTACTGTCTTTGCCATAATTGTAGTATTTTATTTTTAAATAAGTTGATTAAAAACTGATACTGCAAAGATGCATTAAAGCACTTGCCATTTACAATAACCCAGGTTAAGAAATGGGCTTAATGTAGATTAAGATTTTTTTGTTTTAGCGCCACCATTTTTAAGCTTACTCAAAAACTCCGGGGTAACACCAATGTAAGCAGCAATTAATTTTTGTGGAATATCATGTATAAGGGTAGGATAAGTATTGCAAAAAATGCCGTATCGCTGGCTGGCAGTTAAACTTAAATTATCTATCAACCGCTGACGGCTGCCCACCAAAGAATTTTCTGTAACGATTCTAAAATATCGTTCCAGTTTTGGAATTTTGTCAAATAAAATCAATTGATTTTCCCTGCTCAGTAAATACACTTCTGTATCCATTAGTGCATCAATAGTAAGGTGGGTTTGTTGTTGAGAGATAAAACTATACATGTCCGTGATCCACCAGCCTGTTGGTGCAAATTGCAGAATATGCTCAAAGCCATTTTGATCAATTGAATAAGAACGTAAACAGCCACTCACCACAAAAGCTACCTCCCTCGCTATCTGCCCTTCGTGCAATAAGAATTGTCTTTTCTTAATTATTTTAAACACTAAAAAATCAGACAGCAATTCCTGCTCCTGTGCTGAAAGCGCAATATGTTTTTGTAAACTGCCAATTAATTTCTGCAAACTCATTCAACAAATTTAGACATTCAATTTTTGTTTAAAGGGCAAAGATTGATTTGGGTTATTTTGTGTTTAAAAGTATTTTGATAATAATCTGAATAAAAAATAAGGATGAAAGGATATTTTTTATTTTTAAAGGGATGCTACTTAATCAGATTTTGTTTTCTTTAAAAGCCTTGGGAGTTACACTAAATTTAGATTTGAAAACAGTGGAAAAATAAGCTTGTGAAGAAAATCCAACTTTATAAGATACTTCAGCAATAGACAAGTCTTCGTTCAGCAATAAATATTTTGCTTTTTGCATCCGAACTTCAAGAATGTATTCGTTGATATTATATCCCAGTATGGCTTTGACTTTTCTGTAAAGCTGAACCCTTGAAACGCCGATCTCTTTACAAATGTCATCCACTCCAAAATTTTCATTGGCGATATTTCTTTCCACGATACCGGAAAATTCGCTTACGAATTTACGGTCAATTTTTTTGGAAGCAGAATTTCGCTGGTTATCACCGGGTAATTCGCTTGTGTAATGGCCTTTTAGGGCCTCCCTGTTTTTTAACAGGCTCCTGATATTTTCTTCCAGATATTGCACATTGAAAGGCTTTACAATGTAAGCATCCGCATTTATTTTCAGCCCCTCAATTTGTTGCTCCATACTTCCCTTAGCGGTTAATATTATAATGGGGATGTGAGAAGTGCGGATGTCATTTTTTAATGTTTCTGTGATGAGCATACCATCTTTTCCTGGTAACAGGATATCCGAAATAATCAAATCTGGTACTATTTCATAGGCAAGATTTAAACCCACATTACCATTTTCAGCTTCTATGATTTCATAATTTTTACCAAGCTGCGTTTTGATAAACATCCTTATTTCGGCATTGTCTTCAATTAGCAATATAGATTGATCTTTTCCCACTACAGCTTCGTCGGAAGGTACCAGTTTTAATGTATCGGCTTCATTAATATAAATTTTCGCATCTTCATAATTTAGTTCGTAGGGAGTTGCTTCTTTTTCCAGTTCAGCTTCTTCCAGGTGTTCTTTTCCCAGGGGCAGACTTATTTCAAAAATGGCGCCTTTCCATTTTTCGCTTTTTATTTTTATGCTGCCGTGGTGCAACGTAATTAATTCTTTTGACAGTGCCAGCCCGATACCTGTTCCCTTATATGTTCCTTCGTTGCCCTGGTAAAAAAGGTCAAAGGCATGTTCCAGAGTTTCCGGCCCCATACCGATACCAGAATCTTCAATTTTTATAAGTACGTTTTTATTGCTTTCATCTTTACTTATAAAAACATTAACAGAGCCGCGGTCGTTGGTATATTTAAAAGCATTGGAAAGAAGGTTAAACAATATTTTATCCAGCATATTTACATCAAACCAAACTTTCAGATTGTTGTCTTTTGAATCTATCCTGTACGAGATCTTCTTTTTGGCGGCTGTTTCGGTAAAGGCATTTGTGATATCTGTTACAAATTCAGTGATATTATTTTCACTTGCCCTTAATTTCATTTTGGCCTCTTCTATTTTCCTGAAATCCATCAGTTGATTGACCAGCCTCAATAGCCTCATGGTGTTTTTCTTCACCATTTCCAATTGTGCCTTTACAGAAAACTGTAGTTTGGGTGAAGACAATACATCCTCAAGCGGACCAAGTATTAGTGTAAGGGGAGTGCGTAACTCATGAGAAATATTGGTAAAGAAATTGAATTTGGCATCTGTGGCTACTTTGGCTTTTTTTCCCAATTCTATTAGTTGGTTTCGCTGACTTAGTATTTCATCGTTTTGTAACGCAAGCCTCGCAGTTATTTTTTTATTTTCTTTTAAATAATAAAACAGCACTGCTCCCATGATCAGAGCTAGTGCCAGTGTTATCGAAATGATAAGAATAATAGTGGTTTGGTTTCTGGTAATAGTAATCTGTTCTTCAATCTTTTTCTGTCTTTTATCAATGTCTTCCTGCTGGGCCAGTACTTTTTCATTTTGCAGTTTCATAATTCTTACGTTAGAAGAATCAATAATGGTGGTCATTAAACGATTTTCTTTTTTATAAGGATGGTTTTCTGAAATGTTTACAGCCGTAAGGATAGCCTCCTCACCGCCGGTAGGATAAAGTATGGTGGCTTCCAGAATTCTTTTTTCTACCAGGTTAATGCCCCCGTTTTCACCGGGTAATCCGTCAACTCCGATAATTTTTATTCTTTTATCTAGCCCATTTTGTTTACACACTTTTGAAGCAGAAAAAGCAAGCCGGTCATTTTGGGCGAAAATAAGTTGAATGCTGGAATCAGATTGCAGAAATTGCGCAAGCTTTTCGCCGGACGGATTTTCATCACCTGCTTCATATACTTTCGTCACATATTTTATTCCGGGATACTTTTTTAAAAAATCTGTAAAACCCTTATGCCTGTCAATGTCTGCGGAAGAGCCAGGGATGTCAGAAACTTCTAATACATTTCCAGTCCCTTTTAATGCAGCGTTAGTGAAAGTTGCTGCGTTTACTCCTACCTCATAATTACTGGCACCAACAAATGCCGTGTAATTTTGCGATATTGTTTTTCTATCCACAACAATTACTTTAATACCAATCGCAAACGCTTTTTCAACAATAGGAGTTATGGGGGCGGCTTCGTTTGGAGAAACAATCAGCAGATCAACCTTTTGGTCTATCAATTCCTGTATTTGTTCAACCTGTTTGTTCGTAAAACCATTGGCATCTTTAAAAACAAAATTTATTTCAGGATGAAAAGATAATTCTCTTTCCATTTCCTTTAGCATGGTTTGCCTGAATTTATTAACCATGGTGCATTGAGAAAATCCAATTGTATACTTTTTTTCCCGGGAACTATTTGAACAGGATAGCGTGACTACTATAACTAGTAAAGCAGATAGAAAAAGTGTTACCCTTCTAAACCAATCGATGCGATTATGACATTTTTTAATTTCTGGCATAGCAAACATGAAGGCAAGGTGAACTATTTTTCTTTAATGTCTATTATAAAATTATTTCAATTATTTCAATCCTGTTTCTTTTTCAATTTTATTTAAATAAATTATTCTCCACTATGGTATTATTTTATAAAAAGCTGTTATAATTTTAAACATAACCATGCAATGGTCAGTGTTAAAATACTCTATAATTATTTGAATATTAGGTACTTAAAAAATAATTATACCTAAATACAATTTTATAATAAGTTGAAACAATAACATACTGAAACGTTCCCGGCAAGCGGCTACTTTTATTTCACAAACGAACTTGCTACATGAATAAAAGTAAACTTTTCCAATGGTCCATCGTCGCGGCACTTGCCGGCTTTATTTTTGGATTTGATACCGTTGTTATTTCAGGGGCCAATCTTCCGATAAAAGAACTATGGCACACTTCACCTTTATTTCATGGTTTCTTTATTATGTCGATGGCGCTTTGGGGTACTTTGTTCGGCTCCATATTTGGCGGTATTCCCATTGAAAAATATGGCCGTAAAAAAGTATTATTCTGGATAGGAATTCTGTTTGCGATCTCTGCATTTGGTTCTGCCCTGGCACAAGACCCTTATACATTTTCATTTTTTCGGTTTATCGGTGGTATAGGAATCGGTGTTTCGTCTGTTGTAGCGCCCACTTATATTTCGGAGATTTCAACGCCCGCCACAAGAGGCAAGCTTGGTGCCCTGTACCAGTTCAATATTGTGTTTGGAATATTGATAGCCTTTTTGTCCAATTATTTTTTACAGGGCGTTGGTGGCGCCAACGATTGGCGTTGGATGCTGGGTGTATTAGCGGTTCCTTCTATCATTTATACCATTATGGTAATGGGCGTACCTGAAAGCCCCCGATGGCTGGTTACCAAAAAGAATGACCTGTTAAAAGCAAAAGAAACTTTACTGCTGATAGGCGTGGAGGATGCGGACGCCGAAATTGCTTCTATCATAAAAAGTAACCTGCATGAATCTCCGGCAGGAAACAGTGCAAACTTTTTTAGTTTCAGGCACAGTGTTATTATCTGGCTGGCATTTTTTATTGCTTTTTTTAACCAGTTCTCTGGCATCAATTTCATATTGTATTACGCCCCTGAAATATTATCTAAAATAGGTTTAGGAGCAAAAGATTCTCTTTTAAATTCCATTGCCATTGGTGGCACCAATTTGATTTTCACTTTCGTAGGTCTTTATTTAATAGACAAACTCGGCAGAAAAAAATTGCTATTGATTGGTTCGCTTGGGTACATCGTAAGCCTGGCTACCATAGCCATGTGTTTTGCATGGCATGCAAGCCCCGTTCTTTTAATGAGTTTTTTACTGTTGTTTATAGCAGCACATGCAATAGGGCAGGGGGCGGTTATCTGGGTATTTATTTCAGAAATTTTCCCTAACAAAATCAGGGCGACCGGTCAGTCTTTTGGTGCCAGCGTACACTGGGTATTTGCTGCCATCATCACTTTAATCACACCATTTTTTCTGGATGATAAGGATGGCGTGTTTAAAGATAACCCCTGGCCGATTTTTGCATTTTTTGCGGTGATGATGTTGTTGCAACTGATATGGGTACTCACTAAAATGCCGGAGACAAAAGGCGTATCACTTGAAGAGCTGGAAAAAAAATTGACCAATACCTAAAAGCTTAATTACCAAACACAAATTTTTAAACAATTAAAATTGCCATTATGAAGAAGTGTATTTTTTTAATGCCTTTATTGTTGCTGGTGCTGTTTAGCCATGCCCAGCAAAATAAAATAACCGGAAAGGTTACCCGGAAAAGTACTAACGAACCTTTAGTAGGCGTAACGGTACAAACCAAAAATAAAACGGTGACTACATCACCAGATGGAAGTTTCTCCATTGAAGCAACTATTGGAGAAACAATTAATTTTTCTTCTGTGGGAATGAATGCCCAAAGTATTAAAGTGACAAACAGTACGCAAAATTTAAACCTTGCGATGGAAGATGCAACTACGGGCCTTAATGAAGTTGTTGTGGTAGGCTATACATCGCAAAAGAAAAAGGACTTAACGGGTGCAGTTGCTATAGTAGATTTGACTGCAGTCAAAAACAACAGCTCTGGCAATACCATGCAAGCCTTACAAGGCCGGGTAGCCGGTTTGTACATTGAAAAGGATGGATCACCAAATGGATCTAACAGCAGGGTGTTGATACGGGGTGCCAACACACTCGGCAATAATGATCCGTTGTATATCATCGATGGAATAGCTACAACAAGGCCGGAAGTATTTCAGAATATGGATCCTGCAAGTATTGCTTCGGTGCAGGTTTTAAAAGATGCGTCTGCAGAATCTATTTACGGTGCAAGGGCATCCAATGGTGTTATTATTGTTACTACAAAAAATGGTGGTAACACAAATGGCAAAGTAAATTTTCAATTAAACAGTAGCGTAGCTTCTCAATCAGAAAAATCAATGCGCTTTAAAATGTTGAGCTCATTAGACAGAGGCAAGGCATTATGGCAAGCTTCTGTTAATGACAAGCAAGACCCTGCTGCAGGGTATGGTGATATTTACGGATTCGACTGGAATAATAACTTTAATAATCCACTACTAAACAGCGTGACAGTAAAACCTTTTGTAGGAGGAGATCAAAATACACCGGCTGGTAATACCGACTGGCAGGAGGTAATGTATAAAACTGGTTTAGTAACTAATACGAGTTTAACTGTTTCTGCCGGCAATAGAAATTCGTCAGTAGAAATGAATTTCGGGTATCTGAAAAATACAGGTATGTTAAGATTTACCGGTTACAAGCGTTTGAGCGGAAGCATTAACGCCATTACACGATCTTTTAATGATAGAGTTACTTTTGGCCTTAATTTAAGAGTGGCCAACTCTGATGAAACCTTAACTGCAAGAGATTTGGGAGGAGCTTCAACTACTTTTTTAGCAGTTACTTTAGCCCCCACCATTCCTGTTTATCAAAAAGATGGAACAACTTATGCAGGTGAATTAGGCGCAGGTTATTCTGACAGAAATAATCCATTGCACATGCAGGATCTGGCTAAATGGAACAATGCAAATCGCCTGAGTACATTCGGTAATATTTTTGTCGAAATTCAGCCAATTAAAAATTTATATTTTAAATCAAATGTAGGAGCCGATAATGCAACTTTTTCCAGTAAAATTATTTCGCCAACTTTTGTAGAAGGTGCATTAGCCAGAACTACAAATAGTTTGTCTTATGACCGCAATCATTTTTTGGGTATCACTTGGTCTAATACTATACGCTATAACTGGGATTTGAATAAAAATAATAGCTTTAAATTTTTAGTAGGAACAGAGTACCTTAAAAGAAAAACGGATTTTGATTTTACTAAAAAAGAAGGATATGCATTACAGTCTGAAGAGTACTTCACACTGGATGCAGGCACGGGCAATACAACGGCCACGGGAGGATCAACCGGTCACCAGTTGTTCTCGCAGTTTGCAAGGGTAGATTATAGTTTTGCTGATAAATATCTGGCTGCAGTTACGGTTCGGCGGGATGGTTCATCCCGTTTTGGATCAAACAACCAATATGGTATATTTCCCGCAGCTTCTGTAGGATGGAGAATAGACAAAGAAGCATTCATGAAGGACAGCAAACTATTCTCTGAATTAAAGCTAAGGGTAGGTGTTGGCCGGGTAGGTAACCAGGAAATTGGTGATGCAACCAACACAACACTTTTTGCAACAAGATATGGAACAACACAAGCGCAACTTAGCGGTGGTTTTTTTGAACAATATTACAATGTAGGAACAGCATATTCTTTGTCAGGTGCTAACACAGGTACGTTGCCTTCTGGTTTTGTACAAGCCCAGGCAGGTAATCCAAATCTTAAATGGGAAGCTACCGAAGAAATCAATTCTGGAGTAGATTTTAGTATTTTTAAAAATAAGATTTACGGTTCATTCGATTATTTTTCTAGAAAAACTACAGGTATATTAATTACACCACCGGTTGCTGCTGTTCTAGGCGAAGGTCAAAATAAAACAGTAAATGGAGCATCAAAAAGTAATAAAGGCTGGGAGTTTGTATTGGGTTACAGAGGAGATAAAATAGGAGATTTTAAATACAATGTGCAGATGAATTTTGCTCACTTCCGGGATAAAGTAACAGACTTGCCTGAAAATGTACGGGCTGCTTACCCTGGAATTCCCGGTAATACAATTATTGGTCATTCTCAGTTTGATATTTTCGGATATAGAACAGCTGGTATTTTTCAATCCCAGGCTGAAGTGGACAAGGCTCCAACGCAGATTGGTGCCGGCCCCGGAAGAATTCGTTATGTAGACAATAATGGGGATGGAAAAATTGATGCACTTGATCAGGATTGGATTGGCACAACGCTTCCATCTCTAGAATATGGATTAAGAGTTGATTTAACTTATAAACAATTTGATTTGTCTTTATTTGGATCTGGCGTGAGTGGTAAAAAAGGGTTTGATGTTTATACACTATTTAATAACTTAATGCGAAGCAGGGAAAATGTAGGACCGGGTGTTTTCAATGGCTGGACGCCAACAAATACCAATACCAACGTTCCTGCACTAACGCTCAAAGATAACAATAATGAGGGCCGCACTTCTGATTATTTCATGGTTAATACTTCCTATTTCAAATTGCGAAATATCCAGCTTGGATATAATCTGGTAACAAAATCTGTCTTCTCAAGGTTGCGCTTTTATGCAATGGCTGAAAATTTATTTAGGATTAAAAGCAGCAAATATTTAAGCCCTGATCCAGAAAGAATCGATCTTGATCCGGTTCCAATTCCAAGAACATTTACTTTCGGTATCAATGCTTCCTTTTAATAAATTAAAACTTAATCAAAATGAAAAATAAATATATAATTACTTTTATCACAGCGGGGCTATTATTTTTTAGTTCTTGCAAAAAAGCACTTGATTATACGCCGCCTGGAGTTTTATCATCTGCAGATTTAACATCCCCAACAGCCATTGAAGGCCTTGTTACTGCTGCCTATGCTGCAATTGGCAATGGCGATATGATTGGCCCCATCTACAGCAATTGGGCATTTGGAAGTGTTCATTCCGATGATGCGTACAAAGGCGGAGGTGGCACAGGTGATGTTGGGGATGTAGATGCATTGGAACATTATAATTTAGTTACACCAAATATGGGTTGGTTTGTTACCCGTACCTGGCAAAACTTATTCAAATCTATTGGCAGGGCCAATGTGGCGCTTCGTGCCGTTAACTCACTTTCTGATGCAGATTTTCCTGATAAAAAAGTAAGGTTGGGCGAATTAAAATTTCTGAGGGCTCACAGTTATTTTACCATGAAGCGCTTGTATAAAAATATTCCCATTTTTGACGAAACAGTTTCTGATGAAGATGTATTGAAGACATCTAATGAGTTAAGTACTGAAGAATCTTGGAATAAAATTGCAGCAGATTTTCAATTTGCTATTGACAACTTGCCTGAAACTCAGCAGTTGATTGGCAGAGCTAATAAATCAGCGGCACAGGCTTATTTGGCAAGAGTGAGATTATACCAGGCTTATGAACAAAATGCAACGCACAAGGTTATCAATATCAATGCAACAAGATTGCAGGAAGTTGTTACCTTAACACAGGCAGTTATTTCATCTGGTAAATATGCTTTAAGTGCTGACATTGCAAATAACTTTTTACCTGAAACAGAGAATGGGCCAGAATCAATTTTTGCCATTCAGTTTACAATTAATGATGGTACTACATCAGGCAGAATGAGTTACGAAGATGGATTGAATTATCCTCATGGTGCACCACAATATGGCTGCTGCGGTTTTCATGCACCTAGTCAAAATTTAGTAAATGCACATACCACAGATGCAAATGGGTTGCCTAATTTTGAAACCTTTAATAACAGTATCGCCGATCTAAATGTAGTAACGGTAGATCCTCGCCTTGACCATACTGTTGGAATAGATGGGCATCCATACAAATACGATAACACGAAGCCTTTCAGTAATAGTTGGGTTCGTGATCCCGGCGTATATGGTAATTTTCACAGTATGCGCTATCAGCAATTGGCAACGAGTTCATCCTATTTCAAGCTCGGGCCATTTATGGGTACAGCAAAAAATTATGATATCCTCCGGTACGATGATATTTTATTGATGCAGGCAGAAGCATACATTGAATTAGGGCAACAGGATAAAGCTTTGCCCCTAATCAACCAGATAAGAGCAAGAGCGGCAGCAAGTACAGGAAGATTAAAAAAGGCGGATGGCACTTTTGCCTCTAAGTATAATACAAAGGAATATCCTTCCGCAGGTTGGACGAAAGATTACGCACGCAAAGCTTTGCAATGGGAACGGCGTCTTGAATTTGCAACAGAAGGTCCACGTTTCTTTGATCTGGTAAGATGGGGAATTGCGGAACCAATACTGAATGCTTATATCAATATTGAAAAAGTAAGGAGACCGTTTTTAGCAACAGCTAAATTTACTGCTGGCAGAGACGAATATTTACCTATTCCTCAATCTGAAATTACTTTTACCAATGGATTGTATAAACAAAATCCGGGGTATTAGATGTCGGTATTTATTGGTATGTTAGATTATAAAATGTTAGATTGATATTTTGAAATAGGGTAGAAAAAAAATAAAATAATTAGGGAAAAAAGGAGTCACTTATTTTAATGTAATTATTTTTATAACATAGATAATAAGTAAACAAGCAGTCAGTTTTGTAAATGACGGAGGAGGTTTCTACCTCCTCCTCTCTTTTATTTCTTAAAAGATTAGTACTGGTAAAAAAAATAAATATGAAAAAAGAAAAATCGCTACTTGTAATTTGCCTGTTAGTATTGCAATTATTTTGCAGTTCTCTTTTAGCCCAGGTAAATAAGAAGGGGATGAATGAACAGCATCGCCCGCAGGTTCATTTTAGTCCACAGGCAAATTGGATAAATGACCCCAACGGCATGGTATATTACAAGGGTATTTATCATTTATTTTTTCAGTATCATCCTTACAGTTCTGTGTGGGGACCAATGCATTGGGGACATGCAACCAGCAAGGATTTGGTACACTGGAAGCGGCTTCCCATTGCCATTTATCCGGATAGCATCGGTACTATTTTTTCTGGCAGTGCAGTAGTTGATAAAAATAATACCAGCGGATTTGGCAAAAACGGGCAGGTGCCATTGGTGGCCATTTTTACCCAACACGATACGATAGGTGAAAAAGCAGGAAGAAATAATTTCCAAAATCAAAGTATTTCTTACAGTCTTGATGAAGGGAAATCATGGATAAAATATGCGGCCAATCCTGTTATTAAAAATCCGGGGTTAAGAGATTTCCGTGATCCTAAAGTTATGTGGTACGAGCAACAAAAAAAATGGGTAATGTCTTTATCTGCCAATAATCATGTTGAATTTTATTCTTCACCTGATTTAAAAAACTGGATTAAAGAAAGTGATTTTGGAGAGGGTAGAGGAGCTCATGGTGGCGGGTGGGAATGTCCGGATTTAATTGCATTTGATGACAATGGAAAACAACGTTGGGTATTAATTGTAAACCTTAATCCCGGGGCGCCCAACGGGGGATCTGGTACACAATACTTCGTTGGCGATTTTGATGGAAAAACATTTACGTCCAATCAGAAAGATACCCGCTGGTTAGATTATGGCCCTGATGATTATGCTGGTATAACCTGGTCGAATACAGGAAAAAGAAAGATATTTTTGGGCTGGATGAGTAACTGGAACTATGCCAACCAGGTGCCTACCGATCCATGGAGAAATGCCATGACCATCCCAAGAGAATTAAAACTGCAACATATCGGAAATGATATTTTTATTACTTCCCAACCAGTTAGCGAACTTTCTGCAATTCAGTCTCCGCCAGTTATTACGCAAAATTTAAAGGTTACAAAAAGTCTAGCTATTGCAGGTAAAACAGGCACACTAAAGTTTCCATGTAGTATCAATTTAGATGCAGCAGCTATAAAAGATTTTACCATGGTACTGTCGAATGAAATAGGCGAAGAACTATTGATAGGTTATGATGCAAAACAAAATCAATATTTCATTGACAGAACTAAGTCTGGTAAAATTGATTTTCAAAAAAACTTTGCAGCAAGGCATGTTGCGCCACGCCTTATAGACAATGCTGCAATGAAAATTTCTTTGGTAATAGATGTTAGTTCAGTTGAATTATTTGCTGATGACGGATTAACGGTAATGACATCAATTTTCTTTCCTAATAAACCCTACAATCAAATTCATATACAATCAGCGGGTGGTATTTTAATTAAAAAGTTGGAATATATACAACTAAAAAGTATTTGGCCATAAGCTTTAGAGAATATATAGTTTTGAAATAAAAGAAGATTTTAAGGAATAGTTGCCTTATATAAATTGCTCCATTTATACAATAGATCCTGTAATAGTGTTTCTGACTTCTCACCAAAATATTTTCATGAATATTTAGCAACCCATTTTCTTTAATTCATATTTTATTGCGAGTTTTTTCTGTTTATTTGTTTTGCTAAAATTTATTACCCTACATTTGTCTACAATTTTAGTAGACTAATAAATTAATTGATATGATACCGGTAATAATGACTGCAGTAATTAATTATTCCAGCCTGCATTTTAATTTCAGCTCAATCCTTTCTGCTTATTGCTGTTGTTGCTGTTAATCCTCCCGTACTCACTACTTCCGATTTACATTGTTTCACTACTTGTTGGTTACTTATATTTTTAATCGCAACCCTGGTTGCACAACATTTTTTATTATGAAAAAAATATTCACTTTGGCTGTATTGCTTTTTATAACAGCTACTTGCACATTCGCACAAACTCAAAACAAAGCAACAGCAATAACGGGCAAAGTAATTTCTTTTGAAGAATCACTTGCTTTAGAAGGAGTTTCAGTGAAGGTTAAAGGAACTAATAAAAATAGTGGAACGCAAGCTGATGGAACTTTTAGCATTAGCGTTTCTCCGGATGATAAAGTTCTGCTATTTAGTATTGCAGGATATCAAACGCAGGAGTTAAATCTAACTTCTCAAAATGACTATGAGGTAGTGCTTAAAAAAAGTAATAGTTATGATGGATTGCTGTTGCAAAAAGATGTGTCAAAGCTACAACAGGTTAACAGGTAAGACTGTTGTACACGTATTTGTAAAGTTTAAATTTACTATTGGTTTCAGGTAAGATTTATATTTAAAAAAATGGGGAAGACCAGTTTTTTTTGAAAAGCATAATCTCAACAAATTGGTCGTTTAGAATAAAATACTCCATATTTTGAGAAGCTGTTTGAGTTAATTAAATTTTTTCCCCATTAGATTAAGCATTGC
>JANXSR010000310.1 GCA_025352625.1 Ferruginibacter sp. | reverse complement strand
ACTATAAATCAGGATAGGGTAGCTATCTTGAAAATTTTATTCATGCAACAAAGCCATTTTTTACTATAAAGTTTATCGCTTGTTTTTATTTTTCTTTGACTTTTTCATTTCGTTCAATATTTCCTCCGTTGTTTTTAATTTTTCATTGTCGGGCAACTGCTTAATGTAGATATCAAATTCTTTGTGTAACAATGGATTGCTTTTAAGTATCACTTTAATGCTTACTTTATTCTCTTTATAATCCTTGTTAATCCACAAACTATTACCTTTAAATTCTCCAGCAGAGGTTGTAAAAGTCAAGTCGTTGTTGTCAAGGGGTAAATATCTTCCGTTCGATAAGCGTCCATCAATATTGATATAATTGTAAGTTCCTTTTTTAAGGCTATCGGTATATAGATTTACATAAATACTGTCTATCTTTTGGGCCTTGGCAAAGTTTCCTGCTACCAGGGAGATGATAAGTAAAAACTGTTTCATTTTTTATTGTAAAGATGTACAATATTGTGCCAGTCTGGGTTAAAGGATTGGTAAAATAATGAACGTTGTTTTTTAGTTTGAAATACCAACCTTTTGTTTTACAAACTCATTGGCAGTAATTTCTTTTAGCATAAACATGGCAAGATCCCCTGCGTTAATATGATATTTATTTTTAACCGGTGGAAAATCGGCATTGGTAGTGTAGATACCCGTTACTCCGGCGTCTTTAATATCAGGTGGGCAAACAAAAGTCCAGTTTAAGGTAGATGCTTTCAAGAAATTATAGGCTTTAAAATGCTCCATGCTAACCGGAATATATTCCGGAGGAAATTCAGGAGTGTCCATAATCAGTGTGTGCTCGTCTGCATTTAAAATGCCCATACCACCTATGCCGATAATTCTCAGCACGTTGGCTTTTCCCATTTGGGCAACAATGTTTTTCATCCCCAGCGATCTGGTTACATCGGTACCATCAAAACTGCCACCTAATGCAGAGAGTACAGCATCGCAACCTTTAATAGCATTGAACACTTGTTTTTCATCAAACAAAGCACCCTGTATTAGCTCAAGTTCTTTATTCTCCGGAAGGTTTTCAGTAAAAACATTTCTGCCATACGCCCTTACATGAAAACCCATGTGCAGCGCCTGGTTTACCAATTGCTTGCCTACAGTTCCTGTTGCACCAAATATTATTACATTCATTTTAGTAAATTTTTATTGAAGGTACTCCATATCATATCAAATTAATTATCCCTTAAAACATCAGCAAATGCTGCCTTTCTTTTTTTCATCACAGCATTGGCAAAAGGGCACAGAGGGAATATTTTATAGTGGTTGGCACGGGCAAAATTAGCTGCCATATTTACCAATTGTTTGCCTATATTTTTACCTTTTAACAGCTCGTCTACTTCTGTGTGGTTTATAATCAGGAGGTTTTCATTTGCCATTGAATATTCCAGCTCCGCCAGCCTTATCCCTTCCTCTTCTACATAAAATGCACCTTTACGTTGGTTTTGTTCCTGTTTGATCTCCATTATTAATTTTTTATTGAATTTACTAAAAAAGTTTTTTTTGTAAATAATTCTGCCACATATTTGCACTACGAAATGAAAATTAAAAATACATATAACAATAGTTGGTGGTGGCAGTCATTATTATGATTGTGTCGCTATGCTATGTATGTACTAACTATATTAAGGCCCCGACACATTGTGTTGGGGTTTTTTATTTAATTTTTATTAATGCCAAACAGAAAGGCCATAAAAAATAAGGAATGAAAAGAATATCAATTAATACCACTTACAAAAAATTATTAGCCGATGTGTATACGCCGGTAGGTATTTACCTGCGGTTAAGAGATCGTTTCCGCGACACTATTTTGCTGGAGAGCAGCGATTTTCACGCAGGCGAAAACAGTTACACGTTTATTGGAATTAATGCTATTGCAGGCATTGAGATCAGTAATAAATTAGTATTGGAATTTAAACTACCCGGTCAGCCGGCCGAAAAAACAACCATCAAAAATCCTACAGATGTACCTCAACTTTTGTGGAATTTTATGCAACGCTTTGAAGTTACAGAAGCGGCACCCAAACCAATTAATGTTGCGCAGGGACTATTTGGCTATAGCACCTATGATGCTGTACAATTTTTTGATTCCATTCATTTAAGTGATACCAAAGCTGTTTTTACAGATGGCAGTAGTAAAATAGGCGCTGCCGAAATTCCTTTAATGCGGTATCGTCTTTATCAATATGTAATTGCCATCAATCATTATAAAGACGAATTGTTTATTTGCGAAAATTCTATTGATGGCATTACCAGTGAAATTGAGCTGGTTGAGAGCTTGATCAAAAGTAAAGATGTTCCAACTTTTCCTTTCAAGATCAAAGGAGCGGAAAGTTCCAATCTAACCGATGCTGCATACATTGACATGGTGAAAAAAGGAATAGCCAGTTGCCACAGAGGAGATGTTTTTCAAATTGTGTTAAGTAGAAGATTTGAACAATCTTTTTCCGGTGATGAATTCAATGTGTACCGGGCTTTACGCAGTATCAATCCCAGTCCTTATTTATTTTATTTTGATTATGGCGATTATAAGCTGTTTGGATCTTCGCCGGAAAGCCAGTTGATTGTGCAGAATGGTAAAGCGATTGTGCATCCAATTGCAGGAACTTTTAAGCGTACCGGCAATGATGAAACAGACAAGGCACTGGCAATAAAATTAGAGCATGATGAAAAAGAAAATGCAGAACATGTAATGCTGGTAGACCTTGCAAGAAATGACCTCAGCAGGATGTGTAGTGAGGTGGAAGTAACTCAGTATAAAAAGATAAATTATTACTCTCATGTAATTCACCTGGTAAGTGAAGTAAGGGGTAAAGTTGGGGCAGAAACAAATCCTTTTAAATTACTGGCGGTAAGTTTTCCGGCGGGCACTTTAAGCGGGGCACCAAAATTTAAGGCCATGCAATTGATTGATGGCTACGAGCCAACAATCAGGAGTTATTATGGAGGTGCCATCGGGAGTATTGGTTTTGATGGCAGTTGTAACCATGCCATTATGATTCGTACTTTTTTGAGTAAAAACAATACCCTCATTTGCCAGGCCGGGGCAGGCATTGTAGCCGCAAGTAACCCTGAGAGTGAGTTGCAGGAAGTAAACAATAAATTAAATGCATTAAAACAAGCCATTGTTCTGGCACAAAATATCTAAGATGAAAATATTGGTATTTGATAATTATGATTCGTTCACTTACAATCTTGTTCACCTGGTTGAAAAAATAACACATAACAAAGTGGATGTTTTTCGCAACGACCAGATAAGTTTAGAAGCCGTGAATGCATATGATAAAATTATTCTTTCACCTGGGCCGGGCATACCGGAAGAAGCAGGTTTGTTATTGCCGTTAATAAAAGAATATGCTGCCACCAAATCTATACTGGGTGTATGTTTAGGCCACCAGGCAGTTGGACAGGCTTTTGGCGGAACGCTAAAAAATTTAGATAAAGTGTATCACGGAGTAGCAACCAAAATAAATATCTTAAATGAAGCTGCCCCCATTTTAAAAGGCTTGGGAAAAGAAGTTGAAGTAGGCCGTTACCATAGCTGGATCGTTGCTAAAGAAAACTTTCCATCAGAGCTTGAGATTACTGCCGTGGATGACAATGGATATATAATGGCTTTGCAGCATAAAACATTTGATGTGCAGGGTGTGCAGTTTCATCCCGAAAGTGTGTTGACACCCGATGGAGAAAAGATGCTGAGAAACTGGCTAAAATAGAGCCCCCTCCGCCACCTGAAGGGGAACCGTGGAGGAGATGAAAATAGAGAAGGTGTTTTGATAAAAATGAATGAAATTAAATTGAGCGAAATATTTATTTATACACAACAATCAAATTTCCCTTGTAGGGGTTAGGGGCATATGAAAAAGATATTAAATTATTTATTCGAACACAAAAGCCTTTCATTGGAACAGGCCAAAGAAGTATTGCTAAACATTGCTAAAGGAGTATACAATGAAAGTGAGATCGCTTCTTTCATTACGGTGTATTTAATGCGCAGCATAACCATTGCAGAGTTGCAGGGCTTTAGGGATGCATTATTGGAATTGTGTGTACCGGTAAATTTAAACGGACAGGAAGTGCTCGACATAGTGGGCACCGGCGGCGATGGAAAAAATACGTTTAATATTTCAACACTTAGCTGTTTTATTGTGGCCGGTACCGGAACTAAAGTGGCTAAACATGGCAACTACGGCGCTTCTACCATCAGTGGTTCAAGCAATGTGATGGAGCAGTTAGGGTATAAATTTAAAAACGACAGCAAT
>JANXSR010000304.1 GCA_025352625.1 Ferruginibacter sp. | reverse complement strand
GGCGGCAGGTTAGCCTATTTTATAATGAATGGTTTTCAATATTCAGTTATCGCTCAGGTAGACAGAAGTGACCGCAGCCAACCTGATGATATTTCTAAATTGTATGTACGCAATAACAAGGGGCAGCAAATACCTGTTAGTGCTGTGGTTAAATTGGAAGAGAGCAGCAGCCCTGCTACTTTGTTTCACTTTAACCGTTACAAAGCTGCTACTATCTCTGCATCACTGGCAGATGGTAAAACTGTAGGTGATGGTGTTAAGGCAATGGATATTATTGGAAAAAAATTATTAGATGAAAGCTATCAAACTTCTTTAACTGGTCCTTCGAGAGACTATGCAGAAAGCTCTTCTAATATTGCTTTTGCTTTTGCATTGGCATTGATGTTAATTTACCTGATTTTAGCGGCACAGTTTGAGAGTTTTGTTGATCCTTTAATTATTATGATCACAGTTCCATTAGCATTGGCAGGTGCATTACTAAGCCTTTTTATATTTGGACAAACGCTCAATATATTTTCTGAGATAGGAATGATTATGCTGATAGGATTGGTAACAAAAAATGGTATTTTAATTGTAGAATTTGCCAATAAAAAAAGAGAAGAAGGGGCAAATAAAATGGATGCTATATTACATGCATCTCAACAACGGTTAAGACCAATTTTAATGACGAGTCTTGCTACTTCATTGGGGGCACTTCCTATTGCATTAGGGTTGGGGGCATCATCAACCAGTCGTGTGCCATTGGGTATTGTGGTTGTAGGAGGAATTTTATTTTCTTTGATTTTAACTTTATTCATTATCCCGGCCATCTATACTTACTTATCTGGTAAACACAAGGGCGAAGAAAAAAATGCTGAAGAAGTGATAGTTGTGGAGCAGACTGAAAATAATAATACAGACAGATCAATATAGTTAAACGGATAAATTAATGCGGATGAAAGTAACAGTTCAATATATTTTTTTTCTCTTTGTTTGCACGAATGTTTCTGCGCAAAATATGTTGCGTTTACCCGATGCCGTTAATATGGCACTTAAAAATAGTTTGGAAGTACAGCTAAGCAAAAATTTTGTAGAGGCAAATACTGTTTTAAATAATTATGGCGTTGCAGGCGGCTTGCCAATTGTTACAACTTCACTAACGGATAATGAACAGATATCGAGTATCAATCAAAAATTTAATACCGGGGCTAATATTTTAAGAGATGCTGCCGCTGCAAATAATTTCTCATTAGGTGTTACAGGTAGTATACTATTGTACAATGGCAATAGGGTAGTTGCAGCCAAAAGCAGATTGGCGACTTTGGTAAACCAAAGTGAGCAACTCTTGAATGCGCAAATTCAGAATGTAATGGCTGGTGTTATGGTAGGTTATTATGATGTTGTGCGGCAACAGAGTTATTTGAAGACGATTGAAAAATCTATTGATGCATCCAACCAACAACTTGAAATTATTAAAACAAGGCAATCTGTTGGCCTTGCCAATAATGCAGATTTTTTTCAGGCACAGATAGATTTAAATGCATTATTACAGGCAAGGCAATCTCAGCAATTAATTATTGACCAGGCCAAAACGGAATTACTCAGGCAGCTAACGTTAAATCCTGATTCTGTTATTAATATTCAAGACACTATTTTGGTTGATAAAAACATACTGATGGCAGATATTTTAAATAACCTCAACAAAAATGCAGACATCGTTGCAGCACAGGATAAAGTAAAAATATATGAACAGTTGGTAAAAGAAACTGCAGCCCTACGTTATCCTTCTATAAGGGCATCCACAGGTTACAATTTTACCCGTAACCAGGCTGCTGCCGGTCAAATATTATTAAATCAAAATTATGGCCCATTCGTGGGCGTTAGTGTAGGTATACCCATTTACAATGGATCCGTTTATAAGCGGCAGCAAAAAGTGGCAGAAATAAATGTAGGCAATGCTGAATTGGATAAACAGATTTTGATACGGGATTACAATGCCCAGGTAGTTAAGGTATATCAGTCTTACGCCATCACTATACAACAATTGAAAACAGAACAGGGAAATTACAATTTATCTAATCAGTTATTGGAATTGGCTTTGCAGCGGTTTAAGTTTAAGCAGGCTACCATTGTAGATGTAAAAAATGCACAGCAAAGTTTTGAAGCATCGGGGTATAGATTAGTTAATCTAAATTTCGCAGCCAAATCAGCAGAGATAGAATTAAAAAGACTTGCTAATAAGTTGGCATTATAATTCCCATGTTATAGTAGTCAGTTATTATTACATAAATTGTATGCTTCAGAAAAAACTTTAAGATTTGGGGCTATAGGTTTGGGGCAGCGATAACTTTCAGTGTATTTTTTATCCTGTTAGCCTGGTGAATCAGTTCTTGTTTTTCTTTACTTAGAATTGTTACATGTCCCATTTTACGGCCAGGCTTTGTTTCTTTTTTTCCGTAGATGTGGATGAATACATTTTCCAGTTTCATTATCTCCTCCAATCCTTCATAAATAACATCACCGGTAAAACCTTCGGCACCTAATAAGTTTACAATTGCTGCCGGTAAAATAGCCTCAGTGCAACCCAGTGGATAATCTAACATTACCCTCCAAAGCATATCAAATTGCGAAGAATAATTTCCTTCAATAGTATGATGGCCGCTGTTGTGCACCCGTGGCGCTGTTTCATTTACAAATACATTATCATCTTTATCTACAAATAACTCCACCGCAAAAATACCAGCACTATTTAATTTTTTAACCAGTTTGGTGGCGATGGCTTCAATTTTCCACAATACGTTTTCCGGCAATGCAGCCGGGCTCAATTGATATTCTAATAAATTCAACCGTTGATCAAAAACCATATCAACTGCCGGATACATTGCATGTTCGCCTTTTGAATTTACAGCAATAATGACTGCAATTTCTTTTTTAATCTCAACCATTTTTTCTAATATGGACGGAGCATCAAATCCTTTTGTAATATCCTCTTTTACTTTTAATACCTGCACACCACGGCCATCGTATCCACCCATTGCAAGTTTATGTACTGCAGGCAAAAAATGCAGTTGTTGATTAAGGTCGCTTAAACGTTGGGTAATTAAAAAATCACTACTGGGAATTTCGTTTTTTTTATAAAATTGTTTTTGTAAAATTTTATTTTTGATAATTTTCAAAGCGGCGGGAGTTGGATAAATTTTAACGCCTTCCAATTCCAGTTTTTCCAATGCTTCATCATTTACATTTTCTATTTCAATGGTGATAGCATGTAGTCCTTTTCCAAAATTATATACGTCTTCAAAATTGGTAATATCCCCCTTTGTAAAATGATGACATAAGTGTGCTGCAGGGCTATGAGCATCATTCTCCATTACAAATGTTTCCACAGGATAATTAGCAGCTGCCTGCAATAACATACGACCTAATTGCCCCCCACCTAAAATACCAATTTTTCTTATACTCATGGGTGCAAAATAAAGTATTATTGGCACTTTTAAAGTCGTTCGTTTTCTTCCATGCTCTATTTATAAAATCTCAAAATAGTTTAGTAGCCTTATTAACCACTTTATTTTATTGTAGGGTAACCAACCCAAAAAATCTTGATCCATTAAGTGACTTTAGACATCTTAATAAAGGAGTCAAATACTTTGACAAAGTAAATTTACTTGTGTTGTTTAAAGATTTTAAAAGAGTGTAGCGGGAAAGACTAAATCCAGTAACACATATTTGCAAAGCATTATTAAAGTTGATCTTTATAAAAAAATTGATTGGCAGTATCAACTTATAAAAATTCAATTTAAGGTCCGAATTGTTAAAAAAAGTTATTAGAAAAAATCAAAAAGATTACTTTGAAATCATGACATTTTTAGATAATCATCATTTAAAAGGCCTCGCTATTTGTAAATATTTATTTAGGGATAAAATATTACCAACTTAGTTGTTTTTTATTTTTGATTTGTTAAAAAAAAAAATTACATTTGTCCATCATTAATTAAACCAAGCTGCTATATGTTAAAAAAACTCCTCTTTGGGATTTGCGCATTATTATGTTGCATCTTCCTTTCTCCCCAAGTCTTTGCTCAACAAAAAACAATTACCGGTAAGGTAACAAATGCAAAAGATAATTCTCCCGTTGGTTTGGCAACGGTAAGTGTATTAGGTACCAAGGTTGCTGTTAGTACAGGGGCAAATGGAGAATTCTCCATCAATGTTCCCAATGGTAAGAGCACATTGGTTATTTCTTCTATTGGATTCGGTACAGATGAAGTTAGTATTTCAGGAAGATCTACTGTTATAGT
>JANXSR010000297.1 GCA_025352625.1 Ferruginibacter sp. | reverse complement strand
TGCCCGTCAAGCCCGTTAACTTCTTGCTCATCGGCACCGTTGGTATGGTTCAATACAATATCAGCATACACCTGCATGCTGTTAAGATGCACCTCTTTTATAAGTTCTTCAAGTTGGCTGCGTGAACCAAACCAGGTAGGTGCGGCTCCTTTTTGATCGATGTCACCCAGGTCATAATAATCGTAGGGATCATACCCCATCGACATCCCTTCAAGATTGGCAGCTTTGCAAGCCGGTGGCAACCAAATGGCAGTGAAACCAATTTCACTTAAAGTCCCTGTCTTTTCTTTGAGAAAATTCCACCATTCAAATTCCTTATCTTCCAAACGGGGACAATCCCAGTAAAAAGCCTGCATTATTACTCCCATAAATTTCTATTTTGTTATGCTTACTAAATAAAATATCTACCTGCTACTTCGGTTACTCTATATGTTACAACTAAAATATACCATCAAGAAATTAACGGTTTAAAGAAGAATAAAAATGGTGGGAAACAATCGTGAATAATTCGTAGATATGAATTTTGACACAACTTAGAAAAATATTCTTACAAATGGAATCATCCAATTGAGCTTAACATAAAATAAATTTAAAAATGTTAGTCAATTGAATTTTATGAAGTAAAACTTTTGTATTTTTCCTTTTACAATTTTCTTCCATTTTTTACTTTTCTAAAACTAAAAATAAAAAAATTACATGGGCGATAGTTTGCAAATTAAAAAACAACCTAAACAATATGATGCCATTATTGTAGGTTCAGGCGCAGGTGGTGGCATGGCGGCATATGTACTTGCAAATGCAGGTTTAAAAGTTTGCCTTTTAGAGGCTGGTGCCAATTTTGATCCTGCCATCAACTCTTCTCAATTAAAAAATCCGTGGGATTCACCAAGGCGTGGTGCCAGTACAAAATTTAGGCCCTTTGGCGATTTTGATGGTTGTTACCATGGATGGGAAATTGATGGCGAACCATATACCCATGCAGAAGGTACCAAATGGGATTGGTGGCGTGCCCGTATGGTAGGTGGCCGAACCAATCACTGGGGAAGAATCTCTTTGCGTTTTGGCCCAAGTGATTTTAAACATAAAAGTATTGATGGCCTCGGTGATGATTGGCCAATTAGTTATGATGATGTAAAACCTTATTACGACAAGATTGATAAACTGATTGGTGTGTTTGGTACCAACGAAGGTTTGGTAAACGATCCTGATGGATTTTTTTTACCACCACCCAAACCAAGATTGCACGAACTATTTATAAAGGATGCGGCAACAAGTATTGGCATCCCTGTTATTCCATCCCGTTTATCTATTCTTACCAAACCAATTAATAAAGAAAGAGGTGCCTGTTTTTTTTGCGCTCAATGTGGTCGCTCCTGTAAAGTATATGGTGATTTTTCTTCTTCGTCGGTATTGATAAAACCAGCAGTTGCAACAGGTAATGTAGACCTTGTAACAAATGCGATGGCAAGAGAAGTATTAACCAATGCAAGCGGTCTTGCAACCGGTGTATCATATGTTAGTAAAGAAGATATGCAGGAATACCAGGTGCAGGGTAAAGTAGTAATACTGGCAGCGAGTGCTTGCGAAAGCGCAAGGCTTATGCTGAATTCAAAGTCGGCTCAACATCCTAATGGTATTGGTAATTCAAGTAACGTAGTAGGAAAATATTTGCATGACTCAACAGGTGCATCAATGGGTGGATATTTACCCAAATTGTTTGGCAGAAAAAGATACAACGAAGATGGTGTGGGGGGAATGCATGTGTATACTCCATGGTGGGGTGATAATAAAAAATTAGACTTTGCAAGAGGCTACCATATTGAATATTGGGGAGGAATGGACCAGCCTGCTTATGGTTTTGGGATGGGAGTTGAAGGTCAGAATGGTAAAATTCCAATAAACGGCAAAACAAAAGAAGCCGGTGGCTATGGTGCATCATTAAAAGAAGACCATCGGTATTTATATGGTGCGTCTGTTGGCATGGCAGGTCGTGGAGAGGCACTTGCATTGGCCAGTAACTACTGCGAAATTGATCCTTCTGTAGTTGATAAATTTGGTATACCGGTGTTGAGGTTTAATACAAAATACTCCGAACAGGAAGTTAACCAGGCAAAACACATGAAGGAATCCTTTAGAGAAATTATGCATAAAATGGGTGCGGTAATTACCTGGGGCGATGATGGTGCTGATAAAGAATATGGATTGGAATCGCCGGGGAAAATTATTCATGAGGCTGGTACGGTACGTATGGGGGATGATAAAAAAACATCGGCCCTTAACAAATGGAGCCAGGCACATGATTGTAAAAATTTATTTAATGTTGATGGCGGCCAGTTTGTATCGCAGGGCGATAAAAATATTACCTGGACCATTTTAGCCTTATCTATGAGAGCATCTGAATACATTGTAGATCAGCTAAAAAAACAGAATATTTAATTACCAATAACCAATTACATCATCGCATAATTTATAAAAGTATTTTTATGGACAGACGTAAATCGATCAAGGCTTTATTAATCGGCACCGCAGCAGGCAGTGTTATTATGGACAGTTGCAATCCTGCTGACAAAAAAGAAACTGCCGTTGTAAAAGATGCAGCAACTCCAGATCAGGCAGACCGTACACCCGAAGAAATAGCACACAATAAAAAACTAAATGAGGAAACATTTTTCACAAAAGAAGAAATGGCAACGATAGTTATTCTTGCAGATATCATTATTCCAAAAGATGAAGTAAGTGGCAGTGCTACCGATGCTAAAGTGCCAGATTTTATTGAGTTTATTGTAAAAGATATGCCCTATCATCAAACGCCTATGCGTGGCGGATTGCGCTGGCTGCAGATGGAATCGCTAAAACGTTTTGAAAAATCTTTTAATGAGATTTCAGAAAAACAGCGGATTGAAATTGTTGACGACATTGCCTATCCTAATAAAGTAAAACCCGGTATGAAACAGGGTGTAGCCTTTTTTACTTTGATGAGAGATTTAACTTCTACAGGATTTTATACTTCTGAAATAGGTGTGAAAGATATCGGTTATAAAGGCAATGTTCCCAATCAATGGAATGGTGTACCAGCCGATGTGCTTAAGCAATACAATGTTGCTTATACAGAAAAAGAATTGAAAGAATGTATCAGTTTTGATAAGGCATAAACCTGTATATAAATAGAAACGCTGATTTGGCAGAGGCTATTGATGAAAAGGATTTATCTTTTTTAATAATTGTAAAATGGGGAATAATAAATTATAAAATGTTGATCATTCCCCATTAATTATTTTATATCTAATCATTCAATGCCTGGTATGCCAGTACTTTAAATTTATCAGCCAGTTCACCATGGCTTGTATTTAATAATTGGCGGTAAAAAACAATTACCATTTTTTCTTTAGGATCTACCCAGTAAGAAGTTTTAAAAGCACCACCCCAACTATAAGTACCTGCCTGCGATGGATTATTGCCACTGCTTTTTTCTGAAACGATGGCAAACCCTAAACCAAATTTGTCATCTCCCAAACCAAGGTCTCCAATCTGGTTCATCGTCATCATTCTAACTGTATTACGGCTTACTATTCTTTTGCCATTATAAGTACCCCCATTTAACATCATTTGAAGAAAAACAGCATAATCGTAGGCTGTGGAAGAAAGACCTGCCCCACCGGAAAAATAGTTTTTTTTACGAAGCGGATAATTAATATCGCCGCCAAGTGCTGCACCGGAAAGTTTTTGTAAAACACCCAGCGAATCTTCGCTGTACATATTTACAAGGCGGTTAGCTTTAGTGGCAGGCACATTAAAATATGTATCAGCCATTCCAAGTGGTTCAAAAATTCGGGTTCTAAAAAATTCGTCCAGAGACATGCCCGACCATATTTCTACAAGATCTCCCAACACATCAACATTTAAACCATAAGTCCATTTTTCACCCGGCTGGTGCATTAAAGGTAATTTCCCCAACCGGCTCATGGCTTCTGATAATTTATCATCGTGTACATCAATACCTGCGGTAATATTATTTTTTGCATAAATAGCATTGGCTTCTTTACTGCCAATTTGTGCATAGCCTAAGCCTGAAGTATGCGTTAATAAATCACGAATGGTAGCCTGTCTTTTGGCAGCAATTGTAGTGTAAGTAGAATCTTTTTCGTTGAATTTATCCAATACGGTTTCATTGGCAAATGAAGGGATGTAAGCAGCAATAGGGTCATCCAATAAAAACTTTCCTTCTTCATATAACATCATAACAGCCACGCTGGTAATGGCTTTGGTTTGTGAAGCAATTCTAAAAATATCATCTTTTGCTAGGGCTTTTTTAGAAGCAAGATCATTATAGCCAGCCGGTTTATAATACACTACTTTCCCATTGCGCACAATTAATCCCACAGCTCCATTTAGCCATCCCTTTTTAACCCAATCATTCATTTGGTCATCTATTCTTTTTAATCGTTCTGCCGAAAAACCAGTAGCAGCCACATTGGTTGCAGGCTCTATTTTTTGTGCCTTTATATCAAATGCATTAAATAGAAGCAACAGTAAAACCAATACATGTACTTTCATAAAATTTAATTTTTATTGAGATGGTTATTAAAATAATTTAAGCAAAATTCTGTTGAGTTAAAATTAAACGAATGGCTGAGCTGAAATAAATACAATAACTAAAACTACTGCAATTTTTGAATTCAGATTATTTTTTTACAATAAATTTAAATATTTAAAAAATTAAGCCGACCGCATTAAACTTAAATTGTTGTAAAGTAAATTCGTTAAATTTATATCCGATTAGCGATTGCTGTAAAGTAAATACCAAAAAGCTTAACATTTTCAAACACAAGGCTGCCAACGTCCTTACAGCTTTACATATCACAACTATTTTAATAAAATTAAAAACTTAAAAAAACTACAATGTCATCACGTAGAAAATTCTTACAGCAGTCTTCAGCAGTAGTTGGTGCAGGTGCTTTGGCCTCTGTATTTGATAACAAGGCTTATGCTTATTTTAAAAACCGTATTGCACCAAGTGATCAGTTAAACATTGGTGCTATTGGTATTAATGGCATGGGCTGGTCTGATGTAAAGGCTGCCCTAAAAGTGCCCGGAGTAAACCTGGTAGCAGTTTGCGATGTTGATAAAAATGCAATGGATAACCGATTGGGTGAACTGAGCAAGTTAAACATAGATGCAACCAAAATAAAAAGATATGATGACTATCGCAAATTGCTGGAACAAAAAGATATTGATGCGGTAATTATTGGTACGCCAGATCACTGGCATGCATTGATAATGATACATGCCTGCGAAGCTGGTAAAGATGTATATGTAGAAAAGCCAGTGGGCAATTCAATTGTTGAATGCAATACGATGGTAGCAGCACAGCAACGTTACAATAAAATTGTACAGGCGGGACAGTGGCAGCGCAGCCAAAAACATTTTCAGGATGCAGTTGATTTTGTACACAGTGGCCAATTGGGCAATATACGCACTGTAAAAGTTTGGTGCTACCAGGGCTGGATGAAACCAGGCCCTGTTGTGCCGGATAGTGCACCGCCAGCAGGTGTTGATTACAAACAATGGTTAGGGCCAGCCTCCATAAGGCCTTTTAACAGCAGTCGTTTTCATTTTAATTTCAGGTGGTTTTGGGATTATGCCGGTGGTTTAATGACAGACTGGGGGGTGCATTTATTAGATTACGGATTGCTTGGTATGAAAGCGGATTTGCCTATTAGTGTAGTTGGTCTTGGAGGTAGATTTGCCTACCCTGATTTGTATGAAGAAACGCCGGATACATTAACCACCCTGTATGAATTTGATAAATTTAATTTGGTATGGGACTCCGCAATGGGCATTGATAACGGCTCCTATAACAGGGATCATGGTATAGCATTTATTGGCAATAACGGCACCCTGATTGTAAACCGTGGCGGCTGGGAAGTAATTGAAGAAAGACAAAGTAAAAGTAAAGTGATCATGCCATTTCAAAAGCCATCAGACAATGGACTTGACATGCACATGATTAATTGGGTGGGTGCTATAAAAAGCCGCAAGGCAGCAGATCTTCACTGCCCCATACAGGCAGGAGCGCATGTTGCAACTGTAGCACAAATGGGAAATATTTCTTTCCGCAGTGGCAAAAAATTATTGTGGGACAGAGCAAAAGGAGCTTTTACAGATGAAGCAATCAACAAAGAATATTTAATGAAGGAATATCATAACGGCTACCAGCTTCCAAAAGTTTAGTAAGTAACAACGGAGTATTTTAAACTTCCGAAAGCATCCATAAGCGATAAAATGTAACTAATTTTATCGCTTGTTTTTTTATAAAGCATATGGTGCATTTTCTCCTTAAATGAACCTTTTAAATTATTTTTAATTTTTATCATTTAGAAATTGTAGTCATGCAAAATAGTAACGTAAAAATTCTTTCAACAGAAATCTTATCTAAAAATTGGTATACGCTTAAAAAAGTAACTTACGAATACTTAAGGAAAGATGGCAACTGGCAAACCCAAAGCAGGGAAGCCTATGACAGGGGAAATGGCGCTGCTATTTTGCTTTATAATACAACTTTAAAAACAGTAATCCTTATCAGACAATTTCGCATGCCTACTTTTATTAATGGCAATGACAGCGGCATGCTGATAGAAGCCTGTGCCGGCCTTTTAGACAAAGACAATCCGGAAGATTGTATAAAAAGAGAAACTGAAGAAGAAACCGGTTATAAAATTACTGATGTTAAAAAAGTATTTGAAGCTTACATGTCACCGGGCTCTGTAACGGAGATGCTTTATTTTTTTATAGCCGAATATTCACACGACATGAAAGTAAATGATGGTGGTGGCATTGAACATGAACAGGAAGAAATGGATGTGTTGGAATTACCAATTGATGAAGCACTGCAAATGATTGAAACAGGTGAGATACAAGATGGTAAAACTATTATGCTGTTACAATATATCAGGCTTAAAAATATTTTATAAAAGATGGAACTTATGAAGATTATCCATTAGGTTGTAACAGCTATTTGAATTTTGAAATTTTTTCGTCCCCCGTAATATCTCCATTAGCCCTAATTTGTATTTGTGCATTTAATATCCATTCTGCACAACCTTTTTGTTGCAGGTACTCATTGATATTATTGATCACAGAAAGCACCTCAGCATAGGTACCTTCCACAACTGTAGCAAAGGGGCCTACTTCATACTTAACAGATGATTGCTGAATAACGGCTATTGCTTCATCTACCCATTCATAAGGATGTTTATCCTGCACGATAGGCAAAATCTGTAAAGACGCATTAATGATGTGTTGATGCATTAGGTGCTTGTTTTCTGTTTAAGGATCATTTGTTGTTGGCAATTTATATAATCCCCATTGTCTTTTTGAGTTCAGCATTTTACCATCCGCTTTCTCCCCTAAATCACCCTGCCAATTTTTTGTTCCAGCAGCATAAGGTCTGCCAATACAAAAGCTGTAACAGCTTCCAATACTACCGGCACTCTTAAAGCAATGCACAAATCATGTCTTCCTTTAACTGAAAAATCTTCAGTTTCGCCAGTCTCAACATTTAGCGTGTGCTGAATTTTAGGTGTAGAAGAAGTTGGTTTGATAGCAATGCGAAAAACAAGTTCATTGCTGTTGGTAATTCCACCAACAACACCACCTGCATGATTTGTTTTTGTTTTCCCTGTGCTATCTTCAATGGCATCATTGTGGTCGCTGCCAAACATTTTTGCAGCTACAAAGCCGGTACCAAATTCAATTCCCCTAACAGCTGGTATAGCAAATACAGCATGACCAATCAATGATTCTACTGAATCAAAAAACGGTTCGCCCAAACCTATGGGCAAGCCATTTACTTTACACTCCACAATACCACCGATGGTATCTTTTGCATCAATGGCTTTTTGTAAACCAACTTCTGTATCAGTTTCACCACCAATTTCAAGTATCGTTGCTACAACACTTATTTCTTTTAATAATTTTTTTGCCACTACACCTGCTGCTACCAAACATACCGTCAACCTTCCGCTAAAATGGCCTCCACCCCTGAAGTCTTCGAAACCTCCATATTTTTTTGTAGCCACAAAGTCTGCATGGCCCGGTCTTGGTACAGCTCTTTGCTTTTCATAATCTCCACTTCTTGTATTGGTATTATCAAATAAAATAGTAATGGGCGCCCCTGTGGTTTTACCATTGTAAACACCATTCATTATTCTTGGCAGATCTGCTTCTTTTCTTGGTGTAGTTCCTTTCGCACCTGCTTTTCTTCTTTCGATATCAGTAGTAAAATCGTCTGCATTTAGCGGCAAGCCTGCAGGGCAGCCATCAATATTAATACCCACACATTCGCCATGCGATTCACCAAAAATACTTACCCGGAATATTCGTCCAAAACTATTCATAATTATTTTCTCAACCCAAAATGGGTTTTTAATTTATAATAAAAACTACCTTCCATTTATTAAATAACAATTGCTTTCAATTGTTTTAAATGTTCATAAAAATCAGGATAAGATTTATTGATTGCCTCTGCTTCATCAATAATGGTTTCTCCACCTGCTTTTAATCCGGCAACAGCACAAGCCATGGCAATACGATGGTCGTGGTGAGAATGAACTGTAGCGCCGTTTACACCGTTACCTCCTTCAACCAGCATCAGGTCATCCTGTAATTTTATAACAATACCCATTTTACCAAACTCTTCCTGCAAGGTTAACCCCCGGTTACTTTCTTTATGTGCCAGTCTGTTTACACCTTCAATAACTGTGGTACCATTACAATAAGCTGCCAACGCAACCAATGGTGGAAATAAATCCGGGCAATCCGTAGCATCAAAGTGAAAAGCTTTTAAACCACTATTTCCTGTAGCAGGGCAGCCGATATCAATTTGTTTTTCCTGGATAGAAATGGTACTGCCGCAATCTATCAGCGCCTGCAAAATGGCCTTATCTGCCTGTGTAGAAAAGGTATCTAATCCATTTACGGTAATTTTTCCAGCGATAGCTCCTGCTACCAGTAAAAATGCTCCCCCACTCCAATCTCCTTCAACAGTGTATTCAATTATCTTGTCTGTAGATTTACCAACTGGCTTAATTAAGAATGATTCAAAATTATTATTGGTTACCTCGTAGCCAAAAATGTTCATTACCTGCAAAGTAAGATCAATATAAGGCTTACTCTTTAAGTTAGTTACCGATATGGTAACCGGTTCTGTTGCAGCTTTACCAAAAGCCATTAACAATCCGGTTAAAAATTGCGAACTTAGTGAGCCATCAATGGCTATATTTTTTGGTTGTAACGGTCCCTTAATTTTGATGGGTAATTTTCCATTGTTAGATTCAATAGCAATATCCAGTTTGGGGAAAATTTCATCAAAAAAATTCATAGGCCTCGTCAGCAGGCTCCCTGTTCCGCTGATAACAATTGGCTTATTACTTAATGCAGCAATCGGAGCAAACATCCTTATTCCCAAACCACTTTCCCCACAATTCATTTCATCATTAATTGGCTGAATACCTTTACTGGTAATGGTTATCTGATTTTCATCAATTTCTGTTACTGTTGCACCCAATATTTTTATCACCTCCAGTGCAGCAAGGTCATCATTACTTTTTCCTGGGTTAGCAATAGTAGTTTTTCCTTCGTTCAACAGTGCAGCAGCACAAGCCCTTTGCATAGAGCTTTTAGATGTAGGTGCATTAATAATTCCTGAAATAGCCGAAGGCTGTATTGTTACGATCATATCTTTTACTGTCTTTCAAAACCAGTGCATTCATTAAAAAAAATACTGCCGGTTCGTACAAATTTTTAATGGATTAAATTTTCCAACTCATGTAAATCTATAGGTTGTATCATTGCTTCGCCGATGGAATTAAGCAGGATAAAATTCATGCTGTTACTTACTCTTTTTTTATCCATCTTTAAAACTGTCCAGATTTTTTCTTTATCAAAAGCATATTTAGTAGGCAGATGATATTTTTCCAATAACAACTTGATTCTTTCTGTATCCGAAGATGAAAAATTGTTACTGGATTGTGATATGGCACAAGCCGCCATCATGCCGATGCTTACTGCATGTCCATGTGGCAACAGGTAAAGGTTTTCAATTGCATGCCCTAAAGTGTGCCCAAAGTTTAATAATTTCCTATCCCCATTTTCAAACTCATCATTTACTACAACTGTTGTTTTTATTTGCACATTCTTCTCAATTAAATTTGCCAGCTTACTTTTATCTTTCTGAAAATTTTCAATAGATTCATTTTCCAGTAATGCAAACAATTCGGCATCTTTAATACAGGCATGTTTTATAACTTCTGCAAAACCATTGATCCATTGTTCATGCGGCAACGTCTTTAAAAACGTATAATCAAACAATAAAAATTCTGGCTGTTTTATAAGACCTACCAGATTTTTATAGATGCCAACATCTACTCCATTTTTTCCGCCAATAGAAGCATCCACCATGGCAAGAATTGTTGTTGGTACAAAACCAAACTTTACTCCACGCATATAAATACTTGCAGCGTAACCGGTAATATCTGTTACCACTCCGCCGCCAACACCAACAATAAAACTTGTGCGGTCTGCATTTCCAGCTATCAGTTTGCCAATAATAAAATCAACAGTTGCCTGTTGCTTGTGTTCTTCGCCTGCAGGCAACACAATAGTTTGCCAGCCTTCAAATAATTGTTGATTGCTTTCAAATACATGGGTATCAGTGATTACAAAAGTTTTGTCTTTGGCAACAATTTGTTCCAGGTAACTAAAATTTGTATCAAAATAATACGAGCCACCAAAATTACCAACTGTTGGCAATGCTTCTGATGCACCAGCAAACGATGAAACTTTTATAATTTTCATAAACCTATTGATCCGTTAAATAACAAACACGCCGATAAATGTGTGCTTAAACATCTTTTAGTACAATCAAGATTTTTGAAAGTAGCTCCTACGAATTCATCACTTTATTCTGATGGTTGATACTTTCCAAATGCACTGCATCAAAATACTTGGTTATAAAATCTTCGCTCAATCCCAACGCATCACCTTTCTTAATTGCTTTTTGCAAAATATCATTCCACCGGTTGGTTTGTAAAATTGTAATGTTATTGGTTCTTTTGTATTCGCCAATTTTATCAGCAATCTTCATCCGTTGTCCAATAAGGCTAAGCAACTCATCATCTACATGATTGATCTGCTCTCTTAAGGTTGCCAG